>JAFTAB010000009.1 GCA_017458745.1 Schwartzia sp. (in: firmicutes)
ATAAGCGAGCTGTTTTTCTTGCCTTTCATGCCTGACGAATTGATGCATTGCGATGTGGCCGAGCCAGATGAGGCGACTTATGATGAAGTCGGCGAAATGCTCAAGGCCATCGGGATAAAGGAAGACGAGCCATACATTTTGTTGTCGCCTTTCAGCGCATACAAAAATCGTTGCTGGCCGGCGGCGAACGCCAAAAAATTTGCCGCGCTGATGGAAAAGAGATACTCGATACCCGTGATAGTCACGGGCATGGAGTCGCAAAGAAGCATGGCCGAGGGCATATCGAAATACAATATAATCGGCAAAACAGGGCTTGGCCACCTGATCGCTATGATAAAAAGGTCTTATATGGTGGTCACGCCTGACAGCGGGCCGATGCATATAGCCGGGGCGCTGAAGAAGAATATGGTCTTGCTTTTCACCACGGGCGCGCCGGAAATATGGACGCCGCAAAATGATAACTGCACTCCGCTTGCGCTTGACTATCCATGTATGCCATGCAGGCCGTGGGGCGGAGCGGCCGACTGCGCGGATATGAAATGCCTTGATATACCGGCTGAAATGGTCGCCGATGCGTGCGAGAAATATATCAAATAGAAATGATTATGGAAAAAGAAAAACAGAACACATTCGGGGGAAATGAATTTTATGAATTTAAGCGAGATAGGGCACAAGATATATGACACGCGGAAGAAGCGGGAGTTTCGCCGCTACATTGTCTTTCGCGCGAGGGGGTTCATATATCGCGGAAGGATGAAGGCCATCGACGATTTTTTTCAATCGACGCCGCTTTTGTCCTCCGTCGCCGATACATACCCGTTCGTGTATGAGCAGCCGATGAGGGCGTTTTTCTATCATCGCTCGACGTTCGACGAGCGCATCGCGCTTGTCGAAAATCACATGGCTTTCCTCGCCGGATGTCTTGCGCCCGACGCGATGAGAGATCTGTACAACTTAAAGGAAATAGCTTTATGGGACGGCATTGAGGTCGAAGGCAGGCAGCTTTCTCTTGAGCTGTCGTTTGAGCCGGGGCAGCGCAAGGAGGGGCTGCTTTCCGTGATGCTGCGCTATGGCGGTGCGCCATTTTATCAGATTATATTCTGGATAGGGCGCGACATGATTCGGCGGTCGGAGGAATGGGCGATGTATATCGGCGCCATGCAGGGGCCGAACATGGACGACGCCAAGGACGCGGTGAAGAAAGTGACCAAGGCTTGCCATGCGTACCGCACGAAAAACCTCATACTCTACTCCGCGCAGGCTGTCGCGCGCTCTCTCAGGCTGACGCGCATCTACGCGGTGACGAATGAGGGCTACTATGCGAATAATCATGTGCGGGCGGACAGGAAGCTGAAGACTGATTTCTCGTCTTTTTGGATTGAGGCGGGCGGCAGCAAGACGAGCGACGAGCGATTTGACGAGCTGCCGCTGATTGAGCCGCGCAAGACGATGGACGAGGTGCCGACGCGAAAGCGGAATGTCTACCGAAAAAGATTCGCGCTGCTGGATGAGATAGACGCGGCCATTGAGGCGGGAATGAAAAATATAATGAGGGACGGGGAATGAGAAATCGGGAAACAGACGAGATTCATATTGTCTTTGCCACCGACGACGGGTACGCGCAGCATGTCGCCGTGGCGATTGTCTCCATTCTCGCAAATTCGCCTCGCGGCGGCATTATTTTTCATATCATCGGGGATTGCCTGAGCGATGAGAAGAAATCAAAAATCTCGGCGACGGCAGAGAATTTTCATAGCCGCGCGATTTTTTACGACGCGGATGACGACGGTCACGATTTTTATGTGAGCGCGGGGCTGTCGCGGGCGGCATACGCGCGACTCGCGATCGCGGAGATTTTGCCGGGCGACGTGTCCCGCGCCATTTACCTTGACGGCGACCTCATTGTGACGGACGACATAAAAAAACTTTTCATGCACGACATGGGGGATATGCCGATAGCGGGGACGATGGATCTCGGCATAATGGCGTCGTCGAAGCGCCGCCGTGAAAAAAATATCGTGATAGGGCTTGAGCGGAATGAGCCATATTTTAATTCGGGAGTGCTCCTGATGGATATAAAAAAATGGCGCGACGAGGATTATGGGGCGACGCTGATTCAGGACGCGACGGCTCACAAGTATCCTCACCACGATCAGGACGTGCTGAATAAAATTTTCATGGGCAAGTGGAGCGTGCTCCCTCTCAGGTGGAATGTAATCCCGCCCGTCTACCAGCTTCACATGAAGATATTGCTTCATGGCGGGTACAGGGCCATGGCGATGGAGGCGAGGGAGCGACCCGCGATAATCCACTACGCGGGCGGCTACAAGCCGTGGGAGTATGAGCGGCGCGAGGGCTTAAATGAGAAATATTATGATTACCTGTCGATGTCGGCTTTCAGTGACGCGCCCATGCCCCAGCCGAGCGCGAAAAAGGGGCATCACTCGCTGGGGAGGCAGATGCTGCGAAATAAAATGGGAAGCCTGTGGACGAGGATGTTTCAAAAATAATTTGGATGTGAACAGATGAAAGAAAAAAATATGATGCCCGATGAAATGGATAGCGGCTCATCATCGCGCGACACCGTCGCTCGTCTTTTGGCGACCGTGCATGAAAAGGCACTTGGAAGGCCGTTTCGCGCCGTCGTGTCATTTTATGAGCGTCACCGCGCGGCGAGCTGCATTCTCTATATCGTCATTCTCTTTTGCGCGCTCTTGTATCTGAACATGATGACGACGTATGTCGCGGATGATTTCGGCAAGGCGCTTGTCGTGTCGAATTTTCATTCACCGATGGACTGGCTGCGTGACCTCTACGCTTTTTACATGGGGTGGGGAGGGCGAATATGGGGAGAGCTTTTCATGCTGGTGAGCGTCGCTGTCCCCAAGAATATTTTCAACGTCGTAAACTCGCTCGGCTGCATTTCCCTTATCGCGCTCATATATTTGAACGCGCTCGGGCGGTGGCGCGTCTCGGGAAGCCTGCTAGTGCTGATTAATTTCGCGCTGCTCGCTTGCCTCCCCGCCTACGGGCAGAACATATTTTGGACTATAGGCGCGGCAAACTACGAATGGCTCATGCAGCCGCCTCTGCTGCTCCTGACATTCTGGCGCTTTTACGCCGAGTCGCCGCGCGAGAAATATAACGGCGCATTGCCCCTCGCGATGTTTTTCATGCTCGGGGTGCTCGCCGGATGGTGCCAGGAGATGGTGTCGGTCGGCATGATTTTTATAATGGGCGGCTATATGATGATGTACCGTGGCAAATATGGGGGAGTCCCGGGGTTTGCAAAGTCGAGCATGGCGGGGGTGCTCATCGGCTCGCTGCTACTGTGGGGCGCGCCCGGCAATTTTGCGCGCGCGGCGGCGGAGCATGTGTCTGCTCATTTCGGCACTATGCTCGTGAGGGTGATTCGCAATCCGCTGGTGCTTGGATGGATGGACTCGGGATTTATATTGTGCGCGGCTCTCGGCCTGATGTTTATCTTTGGGGCATCAAAGCGGAAATCGTTGGCGGCGATTTATATCCTTGGCGCGATGGCGTCGGCTGCGTCCTTCGCCGCTGCGGGCGGCATACATACGCGGCTTTATTTTTATCCCGTCGTGTTCCTGACGATAGCGGTCGGGATGCTTTACGCCGACATCCCCGTCGATGAATCGCGTCAGCGCATATCAAAAATTTTCATCACGGTGCTGATGGTGAGCGCGAGCTGCGGATTTTTTATGACGGCGCGTCATGGGATTGTGAATTACCACAAGGAATGGAGCAATGTCATACGGACAATCGAGCAGCAAAAGGCAGCCGGAAATTTTGACGTGGTGGTGAACCCTCCGGGTGTCGAGAACAAGTTTGTGGCGGCTTACGCCCTCGAGATTATCGGCAAGGATCCAAGTAAATGGCCGAACACGGATGTGGCGAGGTACTGCGGGCTTAAATCAATAAGAAGCATAAATGCGTACACGTGCACTGAGCAAAAGAAATAATAATGCAAAAGCAATAAAAAATGAGCAGGTCTAATCGCAAAAGACCTGCTCATTATTTTTTTTAAGTCGCATTACACGGCGGCCATGTCTCGGCTTGCCACTATGTCAACGCCCAGCCCCAAGATGTTTGGAGCGATGACATCCCCGACCTTCACGGGGGCCTTTGCCTTTATCTCGCGCAGAGCCTCGGCACATTCAAGGATTTTTCCTTTTGGAAGGGTCGACTTTGAGACGACGGGGAGGAGATGAAGCGCGGCTCCCTCGATGCGAACGGTCGAGGTAAGCATACGCATGGGGTTGGTCAGCTCGTCCTTGGCGTACTTTTCCCCGCGCGGGCAGCTGTTGCCCTTGACACTCGTGACGACGCCGTCCTCCATTGTCGCCGTCAGCTCGCACCCCATCGGGCACATGATGCAGTTCAGGATTTTTGTTTGTACCTTGTCCACGATATTATTTCGCCCCCTCGATTGAAACGGTTATGTCGCTCTTTATATTTTTGACCTTCGCTGCGGGGATGTCAACCGCTATCATCTCACTGGGCTTCACGATCGCCAGCGGCTTTTTCATGACCTCGCCGTCGCCGTCTTTTATATGCAGCGTCACTTTTCGCTGCGGTGACTTCGCCCGCATGAAAAGCCTCACGCTCTCATCCTCGCCGCTTGTGAGACGGATGTGCTGCGGGACGCAGGTGTTGATGCCGTCGCCCGCGTTCACGTTTATGTCCAGCGTCGCCTTTTTCGCGTTGCCTGTCGCTTTTATCGCCGCAAATTTTCCTGCAATCTCCGCCTCGTCCGAGACGAAGTCGACGAGGTCGTGGACGTGGACGACGTTGCCCGCCGCGAACACGCCGTCAATGCTCGTCTCGCGATGCTGGTCCACGACGGGGCCGTTTGTGCGCGGATGAATCGCGACGCCAAGCTCACGCGAAAGCTCATTCTCGGGGATAAGCCCGACGGAGAGAAGCACTGTGTCGCACTCGATGTCAAACTCCGTGCCGGCAATCGGGCGCATCGAATCATCGACATTTGAGACGGTGATGCCCTCGACACGGTCGCGCCCCTTGATGCCGACAATCGTGTGCGAAAGATAAAGGGGTATGTCATAATCATTCAGGCACTGCACTATGTTCCTCGTGAGCCCGTTGGAGAACGGGCAGATCTCCAGCACCGCCTCGACCTTGCAGCCTTCGAGCGACATTCGCCGCGCCATTATGAGGCCTATGTCGCCGGAGCCGAGAATGACAATCTTGTGGCCGGGGAGGTAGCCCTCCATGTTGACCATGCGCTGCGCCGCGCCCGCCGTGTAGACTCCGGCAGGGCGATAGCCGGGGATGCGTATCGCTCCCCTCGTTCGCTCGCGGCACCCCATCGTAAGGATAACGGTTCTGCCCTCGATTTTTTGCAGCCCGTTTCGCGGGCTGACGCAGGTGACGATTTTTTTGTCGTCAGATTTATTTTCGATGTTCAGCACCATGGTGTCAACAGAGATCTCCACCTCGTCCATGTCTTTCACGAGGTCATAGCATTTCTGCGCGTAGCCGGGGCCGGTCAACTCCTCCTTGAAATGGTGGAGGCCGAACCCGTTATGGACGCATTGCTGAAGTATGCCGCCGACCTCGCGGTCGCGCTCCAGCACAAGGATATGCTTTGCGCCGTTCTCTGCCGCGCTCTTCGCCGCGGAAAGCCCGCCCGGGCCTCCGCCGATTATGATGATGTCGTAGATTTTGTTCATTATTTGTCGCCCCCATCACCATATTTTTTATCGTAGTACATATATGAATCTATGCCGTCCTTTCGGATTTCGGGTATCGGCTTTTTCAGCTCGCGCGATAAAATCTCGATGACGCGTGGCCCGCAGAATCCTCCCTGGCATCTTCCCATGCCGGCTCGCGTGCGCCGCTTCACTCCGTCGACCGTGGTCGCCCCGCATGGGCGATGAATCGCATCGACAATCTCGCCCTCGGTGACAGTCTCGCATCGGCATATGATCCGCCCGTGGCGAGGATCATTTTTTATCATGGCGGCTCTCTCGTCGTCGCTCATCTCGTTGAATTTTTTCCCCGCGGGAATAAATTTTTTGTATTCGGTTTTTTTCTTTGCGCCCGTCTTGCTCACAATTATTTCCGTGAGCATCTCCGCGATCGCTGGAGCGGACGTGAGACCCGGCGACTGAATGCCGGCGGCGAGAATCAGCCCCTCGGTAACGCTCGACTCGCCAAGGATGAAGTCCCCTGTCGATGACGCGGCTCTCAGTCCCGCGAACTCGGTTATGGACGCGCCAAGCGGGAGATTAGGCACGAGCTTTTTCGCTCCCGCGATGATTTCATCCATGCCCTGGGGAGTGGTCGAAAGATTACTGCGGTCATCCGTCTCCTGCGCGTTGGGACCTATGAATGTGTTGCCGTGCGTCGTCGCGCAGACGAGGATGCCCTTCGAGGTTTTCGTCGGCACGGGGAAGACGACGCTGGACACCATGCTCCCCTGTGCCGTCTTGTCAAAAAGGATGTACTCGCCCTTTCGCGGGGCGATGGAAAATGAATCGTCTCCGGCCATTTTTGCGACCGTGTCGGCGCAGACCCCGGCAGCGTCGATGACAAATTTTGTCTCAATCGTGCCCTTCGTCGTCTCGACGGCTGCGACCTTGCCGCCCTCGATTTTTATTCCGGTGGCCTCACATTCGCGCTCAATCTCCGCCCCGTTCACGACCGCGCTCTCCGCGAACGCGATCGCCATGCCGAATGGCCAGCAAATTCCGGCCGTCGGCGCATGAAGAGCGGCGGTGATTTTGTCGGAAAGGTTTGGCTCCTTTTCGCGCGCCGCGTCTCCGCTGATGATTGAAAGACTCGGCACGCCGTTTGCCTCGCCGCGAGCCAAAAGCTCCGACAGCGTCGCCTCGCCGTCAGCGTCCTCGGCGCAAACGAGCGAGCCGGTCCACTTGATGTCAAGCCCGTACTCGTCCGCGATTTCATGATAGAGCGTGTTGCCGCGCACGTTCATCTTTGCCTTCATCGAGCCGGTCGGCGCGTCAAATCCGGCGTGCAGCACAGCACTGTTCGCCTTGGTAGTGCCCATGGCGATGTCAGGCTCACGCTCTATGAGCACGCATGAGAGGTCGTAACGGGAGAGCCATGAGAGTGTGGCTGTCCCCGTTATGCCTCCACCGATAATGACAACATCTGCTTTTGTTTTCATGTTGCATCTCCTCGCAAAAAATTTCTATAAAAAATATAATTCGTCATTAATAAAAAAAATCCTGCCAAAATTTGACAGGATTTTGATTTTTGGGTGATTATTAATTATTTGTGACCTATCCTCGACACGTGGGTCACGTTGTAGCCGTGGGACGCAAGCTGAGACTTCAGCGCGTCGGTGTCGTCGAAGTCGCCCCTTATGATGATGTCATATTTTTCCGCGCCTTTTTTGCAGGTGACGAAGCTGTCGATGTTGTAGCCAGCCTCGGAGAAGATGCCCGAGAGATCCTTCACGACGCCGACCTTGTTTTCGACCTCGACGGTGATGCGCGTCTTGCCTTCCTGCAATCCCATGATGTCAACGAAAGTATCAAATATATCCGTCTCCGTTATGACCCCGACCACCGCGCCGACGTCGCTCGTCACAGGGAGCCCCGAGAGCCTGTTGCGCGACATGAGGAGCGCCGCCTGCTCGATTGGCTCGTTCTCGTTGACGGAGATGACAGTCTTTGACATTATCTCGCGCGCCTCGATTTTTGCAAGCAGCGAATTAATCTCATATTTTGAAAGAGTGGTCGCCGCCGACGGGGCGACCCGCATGAGATCCTTGTCGGTCACGATGCCGACGAGAGATCTTCCTTCGACGACGGGGAGGCGGTGAATATTGTTTTGCCTCATCAATGAAGTTGCCTCGTCCACCTTGGTCGATGGTGTTATCACGATAGGATGCTTTGTCATTCGATCCACAACGAACATTTAATATGCTCCCTTCCGAATAAGTCTCATTTTATCCTCTTATCCTCCTAAGTACGCTTTCCGTATCTCCTCGCTTGCCGCCAGTTCTTTCGCGTCGCCTGAGATGGTGATGCGCCCAGTCTCCAATACGTAGGCTCTGCTCGCCGTCCTCAGTGCCATGTTCGCGTTCTGCTCGACGAGGAGGACAGTGGTGCCGCTCTTGTTGATGTCCTCGATGATGTTGAAAATTTCTCTTATGAGGAGCGGCGCGAGACCCATAGACGGCTCGTCGAGCAGCAGCAGTTTTGGTCGGCTCATGAGCGCCCTGCCCATCGCGAGCATTTGCTGCTCGCCTCCCGATAGAGTGCCCGCCGCTTGGTCACGCCTTTCGAGGAGCCTCGGAAATCTTTCAAAGACCATTTGGAAATCAGACTCGATTCCGTCGCTGTCCGTCCTCGTGTACGCGCCGAGCTCCAGATTCTCCATGACGGTCATGTTCGCAAAAATTCGTCTGCCTTCCGGCACTTGAGAGATGCCGAGCTTCACGATGTCCTGTGCCGGTTTCCCGGCAATGTCCTCGCCGAGAAATTTTATGCTGCCCTCCTTCGGTGTCAGGAGTCCCGATATCGTGCGAAGCGTCGTCGATTTTCCCGCGCCGTTCGCCCCGATGAGCGTGACGATCTCGCCCTCCTCGACCGTGAGGCTGATGCCCTTTATAGCGTGTATCGCCCCGTAGTAAACGTGGATGTCATTTATTTCGAGCATGGCCATCACGCCTCACCTCCCAGATATGCGCGTATGACCTCGGGATTGTGCTGTATCTCTGCGGGAGTGCCCTGCGCTATTATCTCGCCGTACTCCAGCACATAGATGCGCTCGCATATTCCCATGACAAGGCTCATGTCATGCTCGATTAGGAGTATGGTGAGGCCAAACTGGTCGCGAATCCAGTGAATCATGTCCATCAGTTCCTGCGTCTCTTGCGGGTTCATTCCCGCCGCAGGCTCGTCCAGCAGCAGGAGCTTTGGCGAGGCGGCCAGCGCGCGCGCAATCTCGAGCCTTCTTTGTGCGCCGTAGGGGAGATTTTTCGCCGTCTCCTCCGCGAGCGAGTCGAGCTTGAAAATTTTAAGAAGCTTCATCGCCTCGTTTTCAATGCGCTGCTCCTCGCTGTAGTACCTGCCTATCCGCATGACGGCCTCGGCGAGGCCGTAGCGCACATGAAAATGGAAAGCGATTTTTACATTGTCGAGCACCGAGAGCTCCGCAAATAGACGTATATTTTGAAATGTGCGGGCGATGCCGCGCTGGGTGATTTGGTGCGGCTTCAATCCGACGATGCTCTTGCCGAGGAACTCGATTTGTCCCTCGGTCGGCTGGTAAACCCCGGTGAAAAGATTGAACGCCGTCGTCTTTCCCGCCCCGTTCGGCCCGATGAGACCCACGAGCTCGCCCGGGTCGATGTGCAAATTGAAATTCGACACGGCCTTTAAGCCGCCGAACATTTCATTGACACGCGTTGCCTTGAGGAGTGGCTCCATTATTTTTGCCCTCCTTCTTTATTTAAGAATTTCAGCTTGTTGAATGGCGCGTAGGCTGTGAGCTCCACGTAGCCGAAAAGCCCCTGCGGGCGGTAGAACATCAGGAAAATCAGTGCCAGCGCATAGATGATCATGCGAAATTCAGGCCAGCTTGCAAGAGCCGCCGAGAGCGCCGTCACTACGAAGGCGCCGGCGATGGAACCGGTGAGCGAGCCAAGCCCTCCCATGACGACCATGATGAGGAAATTGAACGACTGCATGAATGTGAATGAGCTGGGATTAATAATATAGAAGCAATGCGCGAAAAGCGCGCCGCCTATTCCGGCGAATGCCGCGCCGATGGTGAAAGCCATCACCTTGTAGCGGGTGATGTTGATGCCCATCGCCGCTGCTGCTATCTCGTTCTCGCGGACGGCGATGCAAGCCCTGCCGTGAGTCGAGTTCACGAAATTCTTGATGAAGAACAGAGTCACGATCATGGTGACGAATACCCACGGGAAAGTCGTGAGGTGAGGTATGCCGGTGAATCCCGCCGCGCCTCCGACGTACTCGATATTCATTATTACTATTCGGATAATCTCGCCGAGGCCGAGCGTCGCGATAGCCAAGTAGTCGCCGTTAAGCCTGAGGGTCGGCAGGCCTATGAGGCAGCCGAGGAACGCCGCGCACGCTCCGCCGAGAACCATGCCGGCTATGAGGGGCGCACCAAAATTCGTCGTCAGTATTACGCTGACGTAGGCGCCGACCGCCATGAATCCCGCGTGGCCGAGCGAGAACTGCCCGGTGTAGCCGTTGATAAGATTGAGACTTGCCGACATTATTATATTTATGCAAATTAGTATGATGTTCAGCTTCCAGAATGAGCCTATGAGGTCCATCGAAAATCCGGCCTGTATCGCCGCGAAAAGGACGACCGAGCAGGCGAGCAGTAAAAAATCAAACTTTTGCATAGCGGATTTTGAATTATATTTTTTCATTTGAAGTAATTCGCCCATTATGACATCCCCCTTATACCTTTTCCTGCGTGTCGGTCCCGAAAAGACCCGACGGCTTGAAGAGCAGCACGAGGATGAGTATGGCGAAGGCGGCGGCATCACGGAACGTCGAGGAGATGAATCCCGACACGAGTGCCTCTATGACTCCCAAGATGATGCCCCCCGTCATCGCGCCGGGGAGCGAGCCGATGCCGCCGAGGACGGCCGCGACGAATGCCTTTATGCCCGGCATCATTCCCATGAGCGGATCGATGGAATTGTAGTAGATGCCGACGAGCACCCCAGCCGCTGCGGCGAGCGCGGAGCCGAGCGCGAAAGTCACGGAGATGACGCGGTTAGCGTCTATGCCCATAAGCTGAGCTGTTTCCGTGTCAAAAGAGACGGCCCGCATCGCCTTTCCGATTTTCGTTTTTTGAACGATGTAGGTGAGGAGCGCCATAAGTATTATGGTTATCGCGAAGATAAGAAGCTGCTGGCCGTTGACGACGAAGCTGCCAAGCGAGATGCCGCTGCTCTCGAATGCGGCGGGGAATGTCCTCGGCGTCGGGGAAACGAAATACATCATCCCGTACTCAAGGAAAAAAGACATGCCTATCGCCGTGATTAGCACCGACAAACGCGGCGCATGGCGCAGAGGCTTGTACGCGAAACGCTCGACGAGTATGCCGAGTATTCCGGTTATGATCATCGAGATTATGAGCGCGGGAAAAACTGAAGTGCGCATCATGGTGATGGCAAAAAATCCGACATAAGCCCCGACCATGTAAATATCCCCATGAGCGAAATTGATGAGCTTGATTATGCCGTAAATCATAGTGTAGCCCAGCGCGATGAGCGCGTATATGCTCCCCAGCGATACGCCGTTTATGAGCTGCTGGACGAAAAGCGTTGCAAAGTCCACAAAATTCACTTCCTAACAAAATGATGTGTACTATTGTATATATTTTGCTCTGTTTTGGCAAGCAAAAAGGGCGCGGCAAAATAGATAAATATGAAACAAAATGATATTTTTTCGTTTTTCGAAAATTATTTTATTTTTTGGCTGCAAGTTGATGAAAAAATATTTTAACTATGATAAAATAAAAATCAGTGCAAATCTAAAAAAAATTCGCGATGAAAATTAAGAGGGGTATTGCAGATGGGAAACGCAAAGAAAAAGTCTGTCATGCTGATTGTCGACGATGTCGAGATAAATCGCGTCATTCTTGCGCAGTTTTTTAAGAGCGACTACGAGATTTTGGAGGCCGAGAATGGCGAGCAGGCTCTTTCGATACTGACTGAGCGTAAAATCGACATCGTGATGCTCGATATTATCATGCCGGTCATGAACGGTTTTGAGCTTTTGTCGCGCATGAAGCAGGATGAGAGAATGTCATCCATACCGGTCATCGCCACTACCGCGAAGTCCGAGGGCGACAGCGAGGTTCGCGCGATGGAGATGGGGGCGGCTGATTTCATAACGAAGCCGTATAACCCGACCATCGTGCGTATTCGTGTGCGCAATGTCATGGCTCGCCTTGAGAATGAGTGGCGCAAGGTCGAGCAGGAAGCGCAGTCCCAGCAAATCGTTGAGATGCGCCGCATGATTGAGCTGGACTCGCTCACTGGCATATACAACCGTGATAATTTCTATCGCAAGTCATCGCAGATCATGCAGTCCAATTCCGATATGCAGTATGCCATCGTATATCTCGACATAAGCTTTTTCAAGGTCATCAACGACCTTTTCCACATGGAGACGGGGAATCTTGTTCTCCGCACGGCGGCGGCGTATTTCAAGCATGTCGCCGAGGGCATCGGAGTCGCCGGAAGGATGGAGGCGGACCATTTCGGCATGTGCCTGCCCATGGACACGCTCAACATGGATGAGCTAATCGCGGGTCTTGATAACGCCATTCAGTCGCTCTCGATACAGCACAATATACTTTTCTATGCGGGCGTTTACCCCGTGTCGAACGCTTTCCTGCCCGTGGATCAGATGATTGACCGTGCGCACATGGCTCTCAACACGGTGAAAGGAAAGTACCAGCGTCGCTACGCGATTTACGACGAGAAGATGCGCGAGATGATACTGGAGGAGCAGATGATACTGCGCGAGATGGAGTACGCTCTCGACGAGGGGCAGTTCTCCATCAATGTCCAGCCGATATACGGAGTGCAGGAAAAATGCGACATGGGCGCGGAGGCACTGGTACGCTGGTATCACAACGAGCAAAACTATATTTCCCCGGGGAGGTTTATCCCGCTTTTCGAGCGCAATGGATTCATAGTTAAGCTCGACCGCTTCGTATTGGAGGAGTGCTGCAAGCTCCTCGCGAAAGAGAAGGAGAAGTTCGGTAAAGTCGTGCCGATTTCCGTCAATTTCTCGCGTCTGAATTTTTATGACGAGACCCTTTTAGATTATTTCAAGGATTTGATGAGCCGCTATGGCCTTGAGGCTTGGATGATAAATATCGAGGTCACTGAGGTCTCATACACCGACAACCCGCTCCAAATAATAGATGCCACGCAGAAACTCCGCGAGGCGGGGTTCAAGGTGATAATGGACGATTTCGGCAGCGGGTACTCGTCGCTTTCCATGCTGAGAAATCTCCCCGTCGATATACTGAAAATCGACATGAGGTTCATTCAGGATGTCGCCACGAGCTTCCGGGCTGCCGCGATAATGAAGAATATCGTGCAGCTCGCGAAGGATCTTGAGATGGAGGTCGTCATCGAGGGCGTGGAGACAAAGGAGCAGCTGGAATTTTTGGAGGAAATCGGCTGCGACCTCATCCAGGGCTACTATTTCTCAAAGCCGCTGATGACTGATGATTACCTTGACAGGATCGAGAGGGAAAAGAGCGAGGGAGCATTATAAGAATATCGCAAAGGGCGTGATTTTTATTGCGCCCTTTTTTGGAAGGCTCCGTTTGCAAATATTTATTTATACCATTCAGGGGCGCATAATCGCGTCCTCTCCTTTATTCACACATAGCCTTTTTTGATAGCTTATCACTAAATTTTACATAGACTAAAAAATGGGAGGCAAGCGTATGAACATTCATGAGTATCAGTCAAAAAGCATCCTCAGAGAATTTGGCGTGAAGGTGCCAAACGGCAAGGCTGTCTTCAGCCCGGAGGAGGCGGCTCGTGCTGCCCGAGACCTCGGCTCGCATGTCGTCGTAGTGAAGGCGCAGATTCATGCCGGGGGCCGTGGAAAGGCCGGCGGAGTCAAGCTAGCGAAGAGCATCGACGAGGTCAAGAGATACGCGTCGGAGCTTTTGGGCAAGGTGCTCGTCACGAAGCAGACGGGGCCGGAGGGCAAGGAGGTCAATCGCCTGTTGATTGAGGAGGGCTCCAACATTGAGAAGGAGTATTATCTCTCTTTCGCCATCGACCGCAAGACGGCTCAGATTGTCATGATGGGCTCCGCGGAGGGCGGCATGGAAATCGAGGAAGTTGCCGCGACCAGTCCCGAGAAAATATTCAAGGAGTACATCGACCCCGTGACGGGGCTCATGCCTTTCCAGACGAACCGCATGGCGTACAGGATGAACTTCAAGCCGGAGGTATTGAAGAAAGCGCAGCACCTGATGAACTGCCTCTACAAAGCATTCATCGCAAAGGACTGCTCAATCGCCGAGATAAATCCGCTCGTCGTGACGAAGGAAAATGATGTCATTGCTCTCGACGCGAAGCTAAATTTCGATGACAGCGCTTTATTCCGTCACCCTGAGATTGAGGCGCTGCGCGATGAGACAGAGGAAGATCCGAAAGAGAGGGCGGCGGCGAAGGCGGCGCTTTCGTATGTCAACCTCGGCGGCGATGTCGCGTGCATGGTCAACGGGGCAGGACTCGCGATGGCGACCGTTGACATAATCAAATATTATGGAGGAGAGCCGGCGAATTTCTTGGATGTCGGCGGCGACTCAACGGTCGAGAAAATAGCCGAGGCCTTCCGCATCATGCAGAGCGATGATCAGGTCAAGAGCGTTTTCGTGAATATATTCGGCGGCATAAATAAATGTGACGTCATCGCGGCCGGAATTGTCGAGGCGGCAAAGTCGGTCGGGCTTCGTGTGCCTGTCGTGGCTCGTCTCGACGGAACGAATGTCGAGGCCGGGCGTCAGATACTGGACAATGCGAAAGTGCCCGGCGTTTACAAGGCGGAGCACATGGTAGAGGGCGCGAAGCTCGCTGTTGAGCTTGCCGCTAAGGGCAAAGTCTGATCGACGATTGGAGGAATAGACGATGGGAATTTTCGTTGGCAAACAAAGTCGGGTCGTCGTGCAGGGCATTACCGGCAAGCAGGCGACTTTTCATACAAAGATAATGCAGGACTATGGCACGAATGTGGTCGCGGGCGTGACCCCCGGCAAGGCCGGCACTCGCGTGCTCGACACGATCCCTGTTTTCAACACGGTGAGCGACGCGGTCGAGGCGACCGGCGCGAATGTGTCGGTTATTTATGTTCCTGCCCGTTTCGCGGCTGACTCAATCATAGAGGCGGCGGATGCCGACCTCGATCTGGTGTGCTGCATCACGGAGCATATCCCCGTGCTTGACATGGTGAAGGTGCGCCGCTATCTGAAGGGGCGCAAGACAAAACTCATAGGGCCTAATTGCCCCGGTATATTGACAGTCGATGAGTGCAGACTGGGACTCCTGCCGACATATATCCACAAGAAGGGACACGTCGGCGTCGTCTCGCGCTCAGGCACCCTCACATACGAGGTGACATATCAGCTCACGATGGCGGGCATCGGTCAGACGACGTGCGTCGGCATCGGTGGCGACCCCGTGAAGGGCATGGACTTCATCGACATCCTTGAGGCTTTCAATAACGATGACGAGACGCTCGCCGTCATGATGATTGGTGAGATTGGAGGCACCGCCGAGGAAGAAGCCGCGGCGTGGATTAGTGAGAACATGAAGAAGCCCGTGATAGGATTCATCAGCGGGCAGCAGGCGCCCCCGGGCAAGCGCATGGGTCACGCTGGCGCGATTATATCCGGCGGCAAGGGCACGGCAGCGGACAAGATAAAGGCGCTGAACGAGGCGGGCATAGAGGTCGCGCCGACCGTCGCGGCGATGGGGGATTTGGCTGTGAAGGTGCTGAAAGAAAAAGGGCTATATGAGAAGTGCCATACATGCTGAATAAATAAAAAAATAAATCTATGTTGGAAACGTAGGCTGCATCAAGAGAGCAGACTGGCCTTCATCGGTTGGTCTGCTTTGTTTTTATACTTTCAAAACAGAAAGAGGTGACGGTATGCCATATTGCAACTGGGACGCCGGGAGCGAAATCCTCATTCGCTATCACGATACCGAGTGGGGCGAGCCTTTGCACGACGACAGAAAGCAATTCGAGTTTTTGATGATGGAGGCTATGCAGTGCGGGCTCAACTGGAGGATGATGATGGAAAAGCGCGAGATATTTCGCTCGTGCTTCGATGGCTTTGACTATGATAAGGTGGCGCTTTATGACGAGGGGGACATCGGGCGCATAATGGCTACCGACGGCATGATAAAATCGCCTCGGAAAATCGCCGCGATAATCAACAACGCGCGATGCTTTCAAAAAATGCGCGAGGAGTTTGGCTCGTTTGACGCGTACCTGTGGAAATATTCGGGCGGAAAGACGATACTGTATGACCGTCACGCTCGGGGCATGATACCGTCATCGAACGGGCTGTCGGATAAAATCGCGAAAGAATTGAAAAAGCGCGGCTTCAAATTTCTTGGCAGTATCACTGTTTACTCGCATCTACAGGCGTGCGGCATAATAAACGACCACGACAAGAACTGCCCGTGCTACAAAAGGATAAATGAAAATCACGAGACAGTGAAAAAACGCTGCGACCATGAGCGAGACGTGAGAGACTACAGCGATTTTTGAGGGACGAAAGAATAAAGGATGATGAAAAAGCCTTGCGTGTCGGCATGATGGTTTTGAATTGAGGCAAGTATCAGTGTACTAGAAAAAATTAAAGGCGAGCACGAATATTTTTTGGGCAGATTTGTTTGCGGGGCAGGCAAATCTGCCCAGTTTTTTTAGTGGCAGCGTCGCTTTTTCATGGCATTATTTTTTTTGCGTGATATAATATATTGATTTATATAAATGGCATTTCATCTTGCGCGCTTGCACCATGGGCATCATGCAAGGGCGAGATTACGTGCGCTTGCAGATATTTCGATATCATTTGAAATAGAGATAGGTATTCCTTTTTGGGAGTTTTGGTTTTTGGTTATATTTTTTCGGGGGAGTATTGAATGAAGCTGGCCGGTTCTAAAGGGACGCGAATCCTGATTTTGTTGGGCGTGATTCTCATCTTGATTGTAGGGTTTCGTGTCGGGATGAATATAATAAAGCGAGGCAAGGAGGCGGAGCTGTCAAGCCGTGAGAAGGTCGTCGTGGTCACGGCGGCGCATCCAACGAGGCAGACGATAACGCCCAAATTCAAATTCTCCGGAACGCTCGACCCGGTTTGGCAGGCAGATGTCGCCGCGAAGGTGGACGGGCGCATAGAGGAGGTGCTCGTCGATGAGGGGCAGGCTGTGAACGCGGGCGATGCGCTGGTGAGGCTTGAGCGCACCGACACGAACGCGGCTCTGCTGAATGCCGAGGGCGCGTACCGTGACGCGGAGGCGACGCTCCAAAAGGCGCAATCGGATTACGATAGGGCACAGCATCTTTTTGAGGTGGGGGCTATTTCGCAGGAGCAACTGGACAACGCGATATTCGCGTTGCAGAACGCGGAGGGCAGGCTCGCCGCCGCGCAGGGCAGCCTCGACGCCGCGCAATCGAAGGTGGGCGGAACGATGGTGACGACGCCGAGAAAGGGGATAATACAGAAAAGGTATTATCAGGAAGGGTACTACGCGAAGGTCGGCACGGCTCTTTTCAATATAGCCGACATATCGACGCTGCTCGCGAAGATTGACGTGCCTGAGGGATATGTCGCGAGCATCGCCGTCGGAGGCAGGGTGGATTTCACCATTCCGGCGATGGAGGGCAGCGACAAGACGGCGATTGGCCGCATCACTCGCATCAGCCCGGTGGCGGCCATGCCGTCCCGCACTTTCGAGGCGGAGGTCGCTGTCGATAATCGCGACGGCAAGCTGCGCGGCGGGGTGTACGCCGACGCGACGATAACGGCAGCGCCAAAGCAAAACGTGCTCACCGTGCCGATGTCCGCTATCTCGATGCGCGACGACCAGCGCACCGTGTACGTGGTGGAGGACGGCGTGGCCGTGAGGCGAGTGCTGAGGACGGGCTACATCGGCGAGAATATCGTCGAGGTGTCGGAGGGAATCAGCGAGGATGATATGGTCATCACGGGCGGGCTCAACAAGGTGAGGGAAGGCTCGAAGGTAAAGATAAGCAAGAGCGGCGACGGCGGGCAATAATTTTGGGGGCTTCGTTTGTTCGCGCTCCTGCATAGCGTTTGATTTTCGGGGGCGCATTATGCGCCGCCTGTATTCCAAAACGATATTCATTGCAGGCAGGGCAATTTTTGCTTGCGCAAAAAAGGAATGCTTTGATTATGATTGAGACATTCATAAAGCGGCCGGTCTTCACGACGATGTTCATACTGGTGCTCGTCGTCTTTGGCATACGCTCATACCCCGAGCTGGGCGTTGACCTGTACCCCGATGTCGAGCTGCCGATGGTGGCCGTGACGGTGACATACGAGGGCACGGCGCCCGAGGAGATGGAGACGCTGGTCACGAAGCCGATAGAGAACCGGGTGAGTCAGGTCTCCGGCATAAAGACTATCACCTCGACTATTCGCGAGGGATACTCGCAGACGATGCTCGAATTTGAGATGGGCGTGGATCCGAGGCAAATGGCGAGCGAGGTGCGCGAAAAGGTCGCGGGCGTCAGGAAGCGTCTCCCGGATGATATTGATGAGCCCGTTGTCGCGAGATTTGACATAGCGTCGCGCCCGATCGCGTCGTACTCGTTCGCTTCCGATGTCAGGAGCACGGGCGAAATTCGCCGAATGTTGAATGACATCGTCGTGGATGAGTTGCAGATGCTTGACGGCGTGGCGGACGTGTCAATCCTCGGCGCGTCCGACCGCGCCATAAAGATTCACGTGAATCCTGACAAGCTCACCGCCTATGGCGTATCGTTCCAAGCGATTTTCGAGAAGGTGAACAACGCGAATCTCAATACCCCGGGAGGAAAGATTCGCGACGACAATAATACAATCACCGTTCGGACAGTCGGCAAATTCAACAGCGTCGATGATTTCAGGAATATCATCGTTGCCAATGCCGACGGCCGCGCCGTGCGCCTCGTCGATGTCGCCGAGGTGGTTGACGACTGGGAGGACGAGGAGACGTATTCGCGCACTAACGGCGTGCCGAGCGTGATGCTCGCCGTGAGAAAGCAGTCCCGCACGAACACGGTCGATGTCATTGACGAGGTCAATGCGAGAATGGAGGAGATAGTCCGTGACGACCTGCCGCCCGACATAAAGATGAGCATAGGCATGGATCAGTCGCGCTACGTCAGGGAGAATATCGGCGACGTATGGAACACGATAATATTTGGCGGGTTCCTCGCGCTGCTCATAACCTATATGTTCCTCGGCGACATACGTGCGACGCTCATAGGCGGCCTCGCAATCCCGACGTCAATCATTGCTACTTTTTTCCTCATGGACGTGATGGGGTTCACGCTCAACAATATGTCGCTTATGGGACTGTCGCTCGCGGTCGGTTTCCTTATTGATGACGCGATAGTGCTGGTGGAGAATATTTTCCGTCACATGGAGATGGGAAAGACACCGTTCGCGGCGGCGGCTGACGCCACGAAGGAGCTGGTGCTCGCGATTCTCGCGACGTCGATGTCGCTCTTGGCTGTTTTCGTGCCGATCGGCAGCATGGGCGAGACAGTGGGGCAATATTTCAAGCAGTTCGGATTGACTGTCGCTTTCGCGCTGATTTTCTCGACTATATCGGCGTACTCGCTGACGCCGATGGTCTCGGCGTATTGGCTGAGGGGCGACGGAGACGGTGAATCGCGTCGCCCCGCCCTCATCACGAAGGCGCTTTCATATTTCAATGAGTGGTTCGATTTTTTCCGAGGGATTTACGATGAGATTATGATGTTCGCCGTGAGGCATCCATGGAAAATAGTGCTGGTGTCGTTCGCGACGCTCGTGCTGAATTTCCTCCTTATGCCTTTCCTCGGGACGGAGCTGCAGCCGGTGTACGACTCGGGGGAGTTCCGAGTCAACATGAAGGCTCCGCCGGGAATCGGGCTCAATCAGCTAAGAAATTGGGCCGAGCCGCTGGAGAAAACTATAATGGATTTGCCCGAGGTGCAGACCGAGATAATGTATATCGGCGGCACCAGGACGCCCGTGAACGAGGGCAGCATCATGGTGAAGCTGAAGCCGCTGGAGGACAGGAGCAGAGGGATGCTCGACATCATGTCGGAGCTTAGAAAAGATTTCTCTGACATCGGCGTGATGAAGGTCGGCGTCGTGACGAACCAGGGCGCGAGGAGCGACCCGCGCCCCGTGCAGATCGGACTGCGCGGCAGCGATATAAATAAGCTGTCGAATTACGCGGAGGAGCTGGCGGAGAAGATTCGCCAAGTGCCGGGCGCGACCGACGTCGAGGTGATAGGCATCGACCCGGAGCCGGAGGTCATCATAACGCTCGACCAGACGAAGGCGAGCCAGCTCGGGCTCGACAACACGAGCGTCGGGAAGGTCGTGCAGTACGCTTTCCAAGGTAAGGCGACGGGGCACTCGTACACTATAGGGAACAACGACTATGATATAATTCTCCAGATGAATAAAGCTGACCGCCGCACGATACAGGATGTGGCTGATCTGATGGTATCGTCCGCCGCAGGCACATTCGTGAGGCTGGGCGATGTCGCCGAGGTACGCATGGGCTCAGGGCCGACGCGTATCGACCGCGAGGGCAGGCAGCGCCAGATTGCCGTGTACTCTAACACGCAGGGCATATCGCCCGGCGATTTGCTCGCCATCATCCAAAAGGATCTCGTGCCATCGCTCAACATGGACATCGGCTATCGCTACAAACTGGTCGGGGATTCCGACATGATGCAGCGCGTTTTCCGCGAGATAGCGAAAGCCGTCATTCTCGCAATCGTGCTGATATACATGGTGCTCGCCGCGGAGTTTGAGAGCTACTCGCAGCCTTTCGTCATCATGATGAGCTTGCCTTTCGCCGTCATAGGAGCGGTGCTCGGATTGCTCGTTGCCAATCAGACAGCCAACATGATGTCGCTGATTGGGTTCACGATGCTGCTGGGTCTCGTCACTAAGAACGCGATACTGCTGATAGACTATGCAAACCAGGCGCGCGATAAGGGAATGGAGCTGGTCGAGGCCACGCTTGAGGCTTGCTCGCTGCGCCTGCGCCCGATACTCATGACCACGCTCTCGACGCTCCTCGGAATGGTGCCCATATCGCTCGGCATAGGCGCGGGCGCGGAGCTGCGCCAGTCGATGGGCATCGTGCTGATAGGAGGCCTCACGACCTCGACGCTTTTGACGCTCGTGGTCGTGCCGCTCATTTATATCCTCTCCGAGCGGTGGAAGCTGGCGAGGGAAGAACAAAAATAAAAATGAATAAATAAGCTCGGGCGGCTGACTTTTTTCATTTTTTGAAAGGGAATGAAATTTTATACGATGAAACTCATTTCGATTGTGGTTCCTGTTTTCAATGAGGAAGCGAATATTCGCCATTTTTACGAGTCAGTGCGCGAGACAATGGCGCCTCTCTCCGATAAGTATGATTTTGAGCTGGTTTTCGTCGACGACGGGTCGAAGGACATGAGCCGCGAGATACTGCATGAGATTGAGAAAACCGATGAACGCGTGCAGCCGATTTTCCTCGCGAGGAACTTCGGCCATCAGCTTGCCCTCACTTGCGGGCTTGATTATGCCGAGGGCGACGCGGTCATCACCATGGACGGGGACATGCAGCATCCGCCGGAGCTCATCCCGACGCTCATCCGCGAATGGGAGAGCGGCTTTGAGGTCGTGCAGACCATACGCATTACGACCGAGGGCGTGTCGGTGCTGAAGAGGGCGACGAGCGCGCTCTACTACAAGCTGCTCAATATGATCTCAAGCGTGCCGGTGCAGCCGGGAGGCTCGGATTTCCGACTGATGGACAGGATAGTGGTGAGGGCTTTCAGGCGTCACCGTGAGCACGCGCGATTCATACGGGGAATGATAGGGGCAATGGGCTATCGCCAAAAGCAACTGGAGTTCGTCGCGCCGCCGAGGTACGCCGGGGTGTCGAAATTCTCTTTGAGGAAGATGTTTCATTTCGCTGTCGACGGCATTCTCGCTTTCTCGACTCTGCCGCTGAAGTTTGGGTTCTACATGGGCATTTTGTCGAGCCTCGCGAGCCTGTGCCTTTTCATTCACGTCCTCTTCGTGAAGTACGTCGAGAATGACGCTGTGCCGGGGTGGGCCACGATTCTTGGTTGCGTGCTTTTCTTCGGCGGGATGCAGCTTCTGGTGCTCGGCGTGATGGGCGAATACATAGGCCGGATATTCGAGGAGACAAAGGGGCGCCCGCTTTACCTGATGGCGAGGGGCAAACCTAAGGACGAGGAAAATGGCGGGCCCTCGGCGGTTGGCGCGCGTGTCCCCGATTGATGATGAAAATCTTCGGGTATGATATTGATTGGATGGTGGTATTGGCATGAGGCATTATGATGTTGCCGTCGTCGGGGCGGGCCCCGCGGGAACGATGGCGGCGTATGAGCTCTCTCTCAGGAGGCCCGACATCAAGATAGCTGTCTTTGAGAGCGGCAATGACATTTATCATCGTGTCTGCCCTATCGCCGCAGGCAAGGCGAAGACGTGCATCGGCTGCAAGCCGTGCAATATCATGCGGGGGTTCGGCGGCGCGGGGGCGTTCTCCGACGGCAAATATAATTTCACGACGCAGTTCGGCGGCTGGCTGAACGACTATATCGACGACAATGAGGTCATGGAGCTGATCCGCTACGTGGACGAGATAAATATGAGCCACGGCGCGCCGTCTGATGTCTACACGACGGCGGGGAGCGACATCGGCAAGAAGGCACTGGAGTATGACATTCACCTGCTGGATGCGAGCGTGCGCCATCTCGGCACGGAAAATAATCTCAATATGCTGAAGGAGACTTACGAGTATCTGAAGGACAAGGCGGAGTTCTATTTCCTGTCGCCGGTGAAAACGATAGAGTCTGACGGCAAGGGAGACAATATGCTCGTGCTGGAGTCGGGCGAGGCAATAGAGGCGAAGTATATTATTGTCACGCCGGGACGCGCGGGCGCGGAGTGGTTCACGGACGAGTGCAAAAGGCTCGGGGTGAAGCTGCTTAATAATCAGGTCGATGTCGGCGTCAGGGTCGAGGTGCCTGATGAGATTTTCAGCCACATAACCGACAAGGTGTATGAGGCGAAGCTGCTCTACCGCACGAAGAGATACGGCGACCTCGTGCGCACATTCTGCATGAACCCTCATGGCCACGTTGTCACCGAGAACACGGACGGCGTTATCACGGTAAACGGTCATTCGTACAGCGACCCGAAACTTCAGAGCCACAACACGAACTTTGCGCTGCTGGTGAGCAATCATTTCACGGAGCCGTTCAACGAGCCGTATAAATATGGCAAGCGCATAGCCTCGTTCTCCAATATGCTCGGGGGCGGGGCGCTGATGCAGCGATACGGGGATCTCAGAAAAGGTCGGCGCACCGATAACGACAGGCTCTCAAAGAGCTTCACGAAGCCGACGCTCGCCGCCACGCCGGGAGACCTCTCGCTTGTGCTGCCCAAGCGTCATCTCGATAATATAATTGAGATGATAGAGGCTCTGAATAACATCGCGCCGGGCATGACAAATGACGACACGCTGCTCTACGGCGTCGAGGTGAAGTTCTACTCGTCGCGTATCACTCTCACGAAAGAGCTGGAGATGCCGCTTAAAAATATTTTCGCGGCGGGGGACGGCGCCGGTGTCACGCGCGGGCTGTCGCAGGCCGGAGCGAGCGGCGTGTATGTGGCGAGAGCCATACTGAAAAGGGAACAATGATAGAATTTACCCGTCAGCGTAGGATAAAAATTTTTTTGCTTGCGGGAAAAATGAGCAGGGATTTTTTGAGCGGCATAGAATAATATAAAGTGGAATATAATAATATAAATTGTGTATAAGTATTTTTTTTCAGAGTATTAATTTTTTTTCCAAAGTATGGTAGTATATTAAGATAGATTGAATGAAAATTTTTCAAGAGACTGGGTGAAGGGAATGCAGCGCATAAAAGTTCTGATTGTTGATGACTCGCGCATTAGCTGCGCGATGATTTCCGATATTCTCAAAAAGACGAATTTTGATGTGGTTGCTACTGCGGCCAGCGCGGCTGAGGCGGTGGAGAAATATCGGGAGCATCATCCTGACGCTGTGACTATGGACATGAACCTCCCCGATGCCAATGGCATTGATTGCACCAAGCGAATCCGCGAGGTGGACAACGAGGCTCGTATCCTGATGATAAGTGCTATGCGTGACATGAGCCTTATGATGCAGGGGCGCGAGGCGGGAATCACATCTTTCTTGCAGAAGCCGATAAAGGCAAATGAGCTCATCGAGGCGCTGACGTTTTTGTGCCAGGAGAAGCTCACGCGTGTCGGCGCGATGAAGGAGATGTACGTCAAGTCTTTCGCGCAGGTGCTCGAGAAGAGCCTTTTCGGGCTGGTCGGGGTACACAGCGAAGTGCAGGTCGAGGTCTCCGAGGGGCATTATCTTGACGTGGACGGCATAGCCGTGATAATCGGGCTCACCGGCACGCCGATGGGGCGGGCAATCGTCTACATGGACTATGGCACGATGAAAGATTTCGCGTGCGCCCTTGTCGGCAAAGATCCCGGCGATGAGATGAGCGACGAGGACGCGAGCGACGCCGTGGAGGAGGCCGCCAATATCATCATCGGGCATGGCGCGTCGACTATAAATGACCTCAAAGAAAAAGAGATGCGGATATCGCCGCCCGGCACTATTGTCGGCAGTAATATTCGTATTGCCAATTTCAAGATGACATCATTCCGTTTGAAAGCCGAGACTCGTCTTGGCGTCATATATGTGAATATCGGGTTTGCGGAGGGGGAATGAGCTATGGACGCGAAACTTGTTAATCCTTTTGTTGACGCGCTCGTGACTGTCCTGCCGCAGATGGGATTCGATGTTCCGAAGCGGGCCGGGATGAGCGTTGCTAATCAGATGTGCAATTCGCTGGGCGTTTCAATCATAGTCGGCTTCACGAAGGGGCTGCGCGGCAACGTCGTGTACAATATGAGCGAGAACGCGGCGAAATTCATCGCGTCGAAGATGATGATGGGGATGCCGGTGGATGAGCTGAATGACATGGCGCAGAGCGCGTTGTCGGAGATGAGCAATATGCTCACGGCGAACGCGGCGACCAATCTTGCCGGCATGGGCTACACGGTTGACATATCGACGCCGAGTCTCACGGTCGGGCAGGATTTCAAGATAAAGATAAGCAGCGCGCAGTATCTCGTTGTCAAGATGGATCTCGGAGGGGAGATATTGGAGCTGAATATTGCCGTGCAATGACACAAAAGGGCGCAAAATTTTGCGTCCTTTTTTATATAAAATTTTTCAAAATAATTTTTCAAAAATCGCTTAAGATTTTTCATGAAAATTACGATATATACATTGAAAAGAAAATTTCTCTTCTTTTCATGTGCAAAATTGAATAGGCTTATCTCGGCGGGGCGATTGGGGAACGCCGGAATACGCCGAAGAGTGCTCTTTGGTATTTTCGTCGAAGGGGGGGATGCGATATGGCGGAGATAAAAAGAGTGGAGAGGATTTCAAGGATAACGCCCGCCTCTTATGATGTCGGGCGGCAACTATCGGAGCGACGTGGTTTCGCTGACACGGGCGGCGAGGATGCCTTCCGGCAGCAGCTTGAGGAGGCTGTGAAGGCTAATCGGCGACCGGGACAGCGGGCAGACGGCAACAGGGATGTTGTGGCGTCCGCGCCTTATGAGGTAAACGTGACAAAGCCAACGCAGTCGCTGTTTTATGCTAATGCTGCAATGCTTTCGAGATTGGGGCTAGTATCTTGATGAGAATGACAGACAGAGATTACATGAGAGTTGCGCTTCGCGAGGCTGAGAAAGCCATGGCGGAGGGCGAGGTACCGATTGGCGCCGTCATCGTATTTAAGAATTTCGATGACGGCGTTTTTATATCCTCGCACAACAGGCGGGAGAATGAGCACGACGCCACCGCGCACGCCGAGATGATCGCGATTCGCGAGGCGGGGAGGCGCGCGGGGAACTGGAGGCTCACGGGCGCGACGATGTACGTTACGCTTGAGCCGTGCCCCATGTGCGCGGCCGCGATCGCCGAGGCGAGGATGGAGCGAATAGTGTACGGCGCGCCTGACTCAAAATGCGGGGCGGTGGAGTCGGTTATGAAGCTTGCCGCCAATCCCGTGCTCGCCTCGCCGATTGAGGTAACGGCCGGAGTGATGGAGGAAGAGTGCAGGGCGATCATAAATAGATTTTTTAGCTTAACACGAGATAATTCTTATGATAAAATTGTTTCTCATAGGATAGAATCTATTCAGGGGTGAGCTTTTTGAATAATACCGTCTATGTCGAAAAATTTCAGGCTGTCTACGACACGAATCCTTTCGTGCGTCTTTTGGGTATCACGATTGACGAGATTGAGCGCGGCAAAGTGCTTAACCATCTCGTGGTGCGGGATGACCTCATAAACATGGACGGGCGAATGCACGGCGGGGTGCTGATAACGCTGGTGGACAATGCCTGCGGCGTTTGCTGCCGTACCTACGGCGATATCGCGGTGACGCAGAGCATCACGACAAATCTCATTCATAATATCCCGCTTGGCAACACGGCGTTCGCGCGGGCGATGATGCTGCATCATGGGCGCACGACTGACATCGTGCAGGTCACGGCGTACACGGCGGAGCGAAAGACTCTGTGCGAGACGATAGCGACTATGTTCGTCGTCGGCAAGGACGAGCGGTTCGCTGACCTTTGGGACGAGAACGGGGAGGCGAGGAAAATTGGCTGACGTGGTTGCGGAAAAGAAGATGGACAAGGAGAAGTGCAGGGAAATAATTCGCGAGATATTCAGCCACAACAAATTTGTCTTGGCATGTCATATCGTGATAGATGAAACGCTGTGCGGCAGCGCCAAGCTGCACATGCCGATAGAGGGGGATCTCCATGTGAATCCTAGGGGGATGGCTCACGGCGGCGCTCTATCGACTCTCGCCAACACGGCTGTCGGCGTCACCTGCTGCACCGTCGGAGTCCGAACGGTGACTCTCAATTTCAATTCCAATTTCATTGCGAACCTTCGGGCGGGGGACACGGCATACGCGGAAGCGAGAGTGCTGCACAGAGGGCATAAGACTGTCGTGCTTGGCTGCGAGATATACGACCAGACCCGAAGGCTTTTGACTAAGTCTCTCGTGACGATGTATATCACGGGGGACGACGACAAGATACCGCATGAGTGGTAACAGGGATTTTTGTTTTTGACTTAATTGGCAGAAGAATAATCGGTAAGAACGAAACATTTTGAGCACCCGGCAATGCAGCGCGGGTGCTTTTTTATTTTTGATATTAATTTTTGACGTTGAGATGTAAAAATTAGTAGCATGAAGCCGCCGTATTTTTTCTAAAAATTTGACTATGGCTATGCAACGTGGGATAATTCATGGTATATTACCATAACCATGATTATTTCTGATGGAGGAGTTCGTTATGAGTGACATGGATTTGAAGCGTCGCATCGAGGAGCAGGGGCGGGCGGCGAAGGCTGCCTCGCGGGGGCTTGGCGTCGCCCGCGCCGACCTGCGGAACGGCGCACTGCTGAGGATGGCGGACGCGCTGGAGCGGGGGGCGGGCGAGATACTCGCGGCCAACGGCGAGGACGTGGCGGCGGCTCGCGCCAATGGGACGAGCGAGGCGATGATTGACAGGCTCGCATTGAATGGCGATCGCATAAAGGGCATGGCGGGCGGATTGAGACAGGCGGCGGCGCTGCCCGACCCGGTCGGCGAGGTCATTGGCGGCGCGACGAGGCCGAACGGGCTGGAGATAAGGAAGGTGCGTGTGCCGCTCGGGGTGGTCGGAATGATATACGAGTCTCGCCCGAATGTTACCGCCGACGCAATAGGGCTATGCCTGAAGTCGGGCAACGCGGTTATGCTGCGAGGCGGCTCCGAGGCGATACGCTCCAACAGGGTCATTGTGAAGATTCTCTCTGACGCGGCGTATGGCGCCGGCATCGAGCGGGGCGCGATACAGTTCATCGACTCGACGGAGCATGAGTCGGTTGGCGTGATGATGAGTCTCACTGGGCTGCTCTCGGTCATCATACCAAGGGGCGGCGCGGGACTCATAAGGCGGGTCGTGCGCGAGAGCGCGGTGCCGGTCATAGAGACGGGCGCGGGAATATGCCACACATTCGTCGATTTTTCTGCCGACCTCGACATGGCGGCGAGCATAGCTTTGAATGCCAAGACGAGTCGCCCCGCCGTGTGCAACGCCATGGAGACCCTGCTCGTGCATGGCGGGATAGCGGATAAATTTTTGCCGATGATCGCGGCGAGAATGAGGGAGAAAAATGTCGAGCTGCGCGGCGACGAGGCGGCGAGGAAAATCGTGCCCGACATGAAAGAGGCGACCGATGAAGACTGGGCGACCGAGTATGATGACCTCATTCTCTCGGTGAAGGTCGTGAATGGCATTGACGAGGCCATCGAGCATATCAATCGCTATAACACGGGGCACAGCGAGACAATCGTGACGCGCGACCTCTTGAATGCCCACCGCTTTCAGCAGGAGGTTGACGCGGCATGTGTCTATGTCAATGCGTCAACTAGGTTCACCGACGGCGGGGAGTTCGGGCTAGGCGCGGAGATCGGCATATCGACGCAGCGTCTCCATGCGCGCGGCCCCATGGGGCTCGTTGAGCTCACGACGACGAAATACCTTGTCTATGGCGACGGGCAGATACGAGAATGAATGGCAGCTATCTGCGGACGGCAATCAATTTCATAAATGACCCAAAGGGACGCCATGATGTTCTCGATTTCCTGAAAGCCGTCATGCTAGTCGCGCTGACATCGCTCGTGATTTACGTCGCCATAAAATGAGACTTATTCAGTGGGAGTTTTATATTCCCTACGATGGACGCTTTCGCGTCCCCATGCATACAGGAGCCTCTAATTCGCTTTGCTCATAAGAGGCTCCAATAACTGAATCTAGTCGAATTTACCCATTGCCTTA
>JAFTAB010000053.1 GCA_017458745.1 Schwartzia sp. (in: firmicutes)
CCCGGATCTCAATGAGAAAGAGGGACTTGAGCGTTTCATGGGCAACGATGCGCTTTACAAAAAGTACCTTGAGGATTTTCTTTATGACGCGTCGTTTATCGAGTTTTGCACCGGCGTCGAGATGGGGGACATGGGCATGGCTGACAAGGCCCTGTACACGCTGATGGGTTCATCATCCAATCTCTCGCTTGAGCGGCTTTTCCATGCGACGCATGACGCGGCTCAGGGCATAGCCGCAGGGATGCACGACGAGGAAATGGAGGACCTCGTGCAGGAGGTAAATGAGGCCTACGCCATGGCTTGCGACGCGGTAAGAAATTATCTTATGCAGGAATGAACTAAAAAACGCCTCCGGCAAGGAAAACATCTTTGCCGGAGGCACTTTTTTATTTATACTTAGGGAAGTTTATGTTCTGATTGACAGCACTTTCCTTATATACTAAAATTTAGGCAGGAGGGATGCTTACGGACAATCAAAGGGAAAAGCATATAGAGCGAATACAGCGCTTCCGCTATATTGACGATGTGTTTTTCAGCGTTGCCTTTGACGGCTTCAAGCGCGGTGTGGAGCTGATTCTCCGCACAGTGCTGAACGACGAAAGCATCATAGTTGAAGAGCTCTATACGCAAAAAGATGTTGTCAACTGGTATGGTCGCAGTGTCCGCTTTGACGTTTTTGCCTCCACGGGGAACAAGAGGTTCAACTGCGAAATCCAAAGAGAAAATAGCGGAGCCATTCCCAAAAGAGCAAGATACAACAGTTCCCTGCTGGATGCTCGTGAAGCCCAAAAAGGCACGGACTATGCCGACCTTTCGGAAACTATCGTCATTCTGATTTGCGAACATGACATTTTCAAAAAAGGTCTGCCTCTATATCATGTAAAGAAAATCATATCCGAAACAGGAGATGATTTCGATGACGGTAGTTCTATCGTTTATGTCAACGGTCAATGCCAAGAGGATACGCCTCTCGGTCATTTGATGCACGATTTTTTCTGCCGGAACGCAAAAGACATATACAATCAGGATTTAGCCGACAGAATGAAGTATCTGAAAGAGGATCAAGGAGGTGTCCAAAGTATGTGTGAGATAATGGAAGAACTGGTAAATGAGGGACGAGAACAAGGAATTGAGCAGGGAATCAAGCAAGGAAAAGAACGCGGAAAAATGGAATCTCTCGTTTCATCTATACGCAATCTGATGAAAACCATGAACTTGACCGCAAAGCAAGCAATGGACGCGCTTTTGGTACCGCCCGCAGAGCAGGAAAAAATCGTTACGCTGATTTAAGGAAATGCCGAACAAATCCCTTTCGCCCCTGCCGGTTCTTTTTCCGTCATGCTGTGTCAGATGCCGCTCGACGTAGCGTTGCTACGACTTCGCGCCATCTTTCTTGCCTGACGAAAAAATCCCTCGGCATGGTCATAAATTGACTTGTTCGTCGTTTCCTTAACCTAAAAGGCATATCCCCCACGCGATTGAATTGAGTGGGGGATATTTATTTGCTCAAAGCATTTCAATATATTCCTCACTTGCGCTCATATTGTTTCCTGTAGTCCGCCGGAGTGGAGTGAAACTCGCTCTTGAACGCGCGGAGAAAAGTGACGTACTCCTCGAAGCCGACGGACTCCCCGATGGCGGATATGGTTTCGTCTCTTTCCTCGACCAGACGGGCGCGGGCGAGGCCCAGGCGTTTTTTTGTTATATACTTTTGGATGCCGTAGCCTGTTGCGTCCTTGAATCTGTGCATAAGATACGAGCGCGAGACGAAAAATTTTTTTGCCAGTTCGTCGATGTCGATTTTTTCGGTGAGGTGATCATTGATGAAAGTGATGACTGGCTGGATTTTTTTGTCGAAAGCGGCTGAGGTCTCATCGAGTTCACCGTCGATCATTGCGCGATTGAGGAGAATCATCAGCTCGACGAAAAGCATCTCGGTGTAAAGCCCGTTCAGATAGCCGCTCTCATGCGAGACGCGCTCAAACTTTTCCATGTGAAACAGGAGATCGTGCGTGTGCCCCGCCGTGAGGTGCATGACGCTCCGCTCGTCGCGCGCCATGATGAAGCATTGCCCCAGACTTTCTTGGCTTTCGGGTGACGGAGATGTTTTTTCATCGCCATTTTCAAAGGAGCGGCCTGTTTTTTGCGCCGAGGGGAATTTTCGCAGAAAACGGGGCGCGATGTATATGACGATGCGCTCATAAGGGACGCCCTTGCGCGGAATAGGGCGGTGAATTTCGCCCGAGCGCACGAATATTATGTCGCGCGGCGAGAGATGCCATGTGCGCCCCTCAATGATGTAATCACATTCGCCCGCGAGGAAAAGGATGATCTTGTGAAAGTCGTGGTAGTGGAACGGTATATCGCCGAGGGAGGCATCTTTCAGCCGGAACACGCGGAAATCATCGACGAGATAGCCGCGCTGCAAAATTTTCTGGTTGTCCATTATAATCAACTCCAAAATCATTATAGCACAATTTGATATATAAGCAGCATTTTTTGGCATTTTGATTTCAATTTTTGCAGGCTATAATTAAGTCCGTAAGATGAACCACGAGAAAATATGGAGGCGATTTCAATGCGTGTCATTGGTAAATATATTGTTGATGGAGTTCGCTACATGGTCTGGGATGAGGCTGAGAGCATGACACCGGGCGCGCGCGGAATCGCGATGCTGCTGTCGTCGAGGGACGGGGTGGGCGCAGATTATCTCATAAGCGTGAGCGCGTCCGGCGACATCACGGCCTATGACAGGAACGGCGAGATGCGCGAAACGGACAGCGTGATGCGCATGGTCGCGCTGCATGGCAGTGGCTCCGCGATCAGCGGGGTGAGAATTGACTACGTGGAGGTCAGGCTGACTGATTCATTCGCGAGGAAAATAGAGGATGCAAGCGAGAGCATGAGAGTCGCGGTTTGAATAATGGCGATAAAGCGGGGGGCAGATTTTTATCTGCCCCTCATTTTATTCTATGATAACGGGCGCGCCACTAAATTAATTGGGAGTATAAAACTCCCATTGAATAAGTATCATTTTATGCTTTTTTGTTTTCAGCCACTATGATATAATTATTTTCGTGGAAATTTCTCTATTATTTCAACTGGAGATGAATGCGGTGAAGGTATCTATAATCATCGGGAGCGATTCTGACTGGCCTGTCATGAAGCCCGCGGCCGATACGCTTAAGAGGTTCGGGGTGGAGGCGGAGGTGACGGTGGCGTCGGCTCATCGCACTCCCCTGAGGGTGCGCGAGATAGCCGAGTCAGCCGAGAAAAATGGGGTCGGCGTCTTCATAGCGGCGGCGGGGGGCGCGGCTCATCTCGCCGGAGTCATAGCGAGCTATACGACGCTGCCGGTGATTGGAGTGCCCGTAAATGCGTCGGCACTGAACGGGCTTGACGCGCTGCTTTCAACGGTGCAGATGCCGAGCGGCATACCCGTGGCGACTATGGCGATAAATGGCGCGAAGAATGCGGCGATTTTCGCGGTGCAGGTGCTCGCCCAGGCCGATGAGAAGCTGCGCATGAAGCTAAAGGAGTATCGCTCGAATCTCGCCGATGAGGTCGAGGCGAAGGCCGCGAGGGTAAAGTCACAGATGTGAAATTTGAGGTTAAGTAATACATTTTTATTTTTGATGGGGGAAATTCTGATATGACTAAAGGCAAACAGCTTTATGAGGGCAAGGCAAAGATAATGTACGAGACGGGCAATCCCGACGAGCTGCTCGTCTATTACAAGGACGACGCGACGGCGGGCAATGGCGCGAAAAAGGGAACCATCGCCGACAAGGGCATAATGAATAACAAGATGACGGCTTTTTTCTTTGAGTATCTTGAAAAGCAGGGTATCGCGACGCACTATGTCAGTATGCCGAGTGAGCGCGAGATGGTCGTTAAGAAGCTCACCATGTTCCCGCTGGAGGTCGTCATGAGAAATGTCGCCGCCGGCAGCTTCTCTAAGAGGTACGGCGTCGAGGAGGGCAAGGTTTTCGCCAGCCCGACGGTCGAGCTTTTCCTCAAGGACGATGCGCTCAATGACCCGATGCTGAACAGCTACGATGCTCTCGCCCTTGGCCTCGCGACAAAGGAGGAAATCGCGGAGATTGAGCGTCTTGGCCTCAAAATAAATGATATTCTGAAGAATTTCCTGAAAGAGAAGAAAGTGGATCTCATTGATTTCAAGCTGGAGTTTGGCAAGGACAGCAGCGGGAAGATCATTCTCGGCGATGAGATTTCTCCCGATAATTGCAGGTTCTGGGACAGCGACACTCATGAGAAGCTCGACAAGGATCGTTTTCGCCGCGATCTCGGCAATGTGGAGGGCGCTTACAAGGAGATGCTTCGTCGACTGACAGGAGAAGAGCGATAACATGACTGAGATTTTGTCTGGCCCGTGGCATGAGGAGTGCGGGGTCTACGGCGTTTTCGCGCCGGGCGAGGACGTGACGGCGCTCACGTATCTCGGCCTGTACGCTCTCCAGCATCGCGGGCAGGAGAGCGCGGGAATAGCGGTGACCGATGGCGCGTGGATGGACGTGTCGCGGGGAATGGGGCTCGTCAATGAGGTGTTCCGTCATCAGGTGCCGCACATGGACAATCAGCGCATTGCCATAGGCCATGTGCGCTACTCGACCACGGGCTCAAGCCTCAGGATAAACACGCAGCCGCTTATCGTGAACTACGCGGGAGGCAAGATAAGCCTCGCGCACAACGGAAATCTCACGAACGCTCCCGAGATTCGCCATCAGCTGGAGCAGGACGGCGCGATGTTTCAGACCTCGGTGGATACGGAGGTCATACTGAATCTTATTGCACGCTCGCGGAAGGAGAAAATCGAGGACAAGCTCGCCGAGAGCCTGAACAAGGTAAAGGGCGCGTACTGCATAACATTGATGACGGAGACGAAGCTCATTGGCGCGCGTGACCCGCAGGGATTCAGGCCGCTTTGCGTCGGCAAGCTGGACGAGGGCTGGGTGCTGTCGTCGGAGAGCTGCGGGCTTGATGTCATAGGCGCTCATTTCGTTCGCGATGTGTACCCCGGCGAGATGGTCATAATTGACGACAGCGGGCTGAAGTCCGTGCGATTTGCGCCGCGCCAGAAGATGGCGTCGTGCATCTTCGAGTATATATATTTCGCGCGCCCCGATTCCGTCATTGACGGCCAGAGCGTGCATGAGGCGCGATTCAACATGGGGAGGATTCTCGCCCGCGAGTATCGCCCTAAGGCCGACATTGTGATCTCCGTGCCCGACTCCGGCACGACCGCGGCAACGGGCTATTCGTATGAATCAGGCATCCCGTTCTGCGAGGGGCTGATGAAGAACCGCTACATAGGCCGTACATTTATCCAGCCGACGCAGCAAAAGCGCGACACAGCCGTGAAGCTGAAGCTGAACGCTATCCGATCGGTGGTCGAGGGCAAATCGGTCATCATGGTGGATGACTCCATCGTGCGCGGCACGACAAGCGGGAAAATCGTGAAGATGCTCAGAAATGCAGGGGCGCGGGAAGTACACATGTGCGTGTCGTCGCCTCCCATAGGATTCCCATGCTATTACGGCATCGACACGCAGGTCAGGAAAGAGCTGATTGCCGCGACGAAATCCGTCGATGAGATTTGCAAGTACATCGAGGCCGACTCGCTCCACTTTCTTTCGATAGAGGGGCTGAAAGAGGCTATGACCTCGGTCAACCCGGAGGAAATGTGCTACGCGTGCTTCAACAGCGACTATCCCGTTGAGCAGGGCGAGACGCCGGCTAGCGCAGGAAAATATGTTTTCGAGCATAAGAAGCAGTCTGTGATAGAGATAAAAAAATAAGGCAATAAAGAAAACTTCGTCTGTTTTTGGGAGGGGGCAACATGGATTCTCTTACATACCGCGACGCAGGAGTGGACATAGATGCAGGCAATCGCACTGTCGATTTGATAAAGGAGAGCGTCAGATCGACCTACCGCAGGGAGGTGCTTGGCGACCTTGGCGGCTTTGGCGGACTTTTTGCGCTCGACATGGCGAAATATCGTGAGCCTGTGCTGGTCTCGGGCACCGACGGCGTCGGCACGAAGCTGAAAATCGCGTTCAAGCTGAATCGTCACGATACAATCGGTCAGGACGCAGTCGCGATGTGCGTCAATGACATCCTCGTGCAGGGAGCCGAGCCTTTGTTTTTCCTCGATTATCTGGCAGTCGGGAAACTGCTTCCCGAGCAGGTGGCCGAGGTGGTGAAGGGGGTAGCGGCGGCGTGCAGGGAGTCCGGCTGCGCGCTCATAGGCGGCGAGACAGCCGAGATGAATGGCTTTTATCCCGTCGGGGAGTATGACATCGCTGGATTCGCTGTCGGCGTGGTGGAAAAATCGAAAATCATCACGAGCGATCGGGTACGGGAGGGAGACGTTCTGGTCGGGCTGCCGTCGAGCGGGCTTCATTCCAATGGCTTCTCGCTGGTGCGCAAGATTGTCTTTGACGTGAAAAAATTCAGCGGGGACGAGATCATTGACGAGCTGGGCGGGGCGAGCATCGGAGATGAGCTGCTCACGCCGACGAGGCTTTATCCGAGCGTCGTCATGCCGCTCATACGCGAGATGAATGACGACATTCACGGCATGGCGCATATCACGGGCGGCGGATTCTATGACAATATCCCGAGGGCGCTCCCCGATGACATGGGCGTGGTGATTGACGGCAACTCATGGGATATACCCGAGATTTTCTCGCTCATACGGGAATGGGGGAATGTCGACTGGCATGAGATGTATCGCACGTTCAACATGGGGGTCGGCATGGTCATCATTTCATCCGAGAACGGCGCGGGACATATAATAGAAAAGCTCGCCGAGAATGATGAGAGGGCTTATGAGATTGGCCGCGTCGTCAAGGGAAAGCATATCGTCACGATTGAGGGCGGGGTATTCAAATGAGCGGCGAGAATGTGCTCGGCATCCTGTGCTCGGGACGTGGGACAAATCTCCAGTCAATAATGGAGGCGGTCAAAAGCGGCCAGATACCCGCGAGGATAGCCGTAGTTCTGACTGACAAGCCGGACGCGAAAGCGCTGGAGAGAGCCGCCGAGGCAAATATCCCCCATGCGTGCATCGACAGGAAAAAATACGATGACAAGGAAGCATTTGAAAAGGCGCTCATAAGCGAACTGAGAAATCATGGCGTGACGCTTGTGATACTGGCCGGATTCATGCGGATACTTTCCCCGTATTTCGTGCATGAATACAAGGGCAGAATAATGAACATTCATCCGTCGCTTCTGCCGTCGTTTGGCGGGGCTCACGCGCACAGAGACGTGCTGGCGTACGGGGTGAAGGTATCGGGCTGCACGATACATTTCGTGGACGAGGGAATGGACTCAGGCCCTATAATACTGCAAACGGCGGTGCCTGTCATGCAGGACGATGACGAGGACACGTTGGCGGCAAGGGTGCTGGTGGAGGAGCACAAGCTATATCCAAAGGCGATAGAACTCTGCTGCAAGGGAAAACTGAAGGTAGAGGGACGCCATGTGAGGATTTTGGAATAAAAAATGGAGATGATTCAATGAAAATCAAACGCGCTCTTATAAGCGTCTCGGACAAGACGGGCATTATCGCTTTCGCGAAGAAGCTCAATGCCGCGGGCGTGGAGATTGTATCGACGGGCGGCACCATGCGCGCGATCAAGGAGGCCGGCATCCCCGTAATGTATGTCTCTGATGTCACGGGTTTTCCCGAGATAATGGACGGCAGGGTCAAGACGCTCAATCCTTATATTCACGGCGGCATCCTCGCCGTTCGCGACGACCCGTCTCATGTCGCTCAGATGAAAGAGCACAAGATAACGCCGATTGACCTCGTGGCGGTGAATCTTTATCCTTTCCGCGAGACGATAGCGAAGCCAGATGTGACGCTCGCCGAGGCAATCGAGAACATCGACATCGGGGGGCCAGCGATGATTCGCGCGGCCGCGAAAAATTTCAAATTCGTGACGGTAGTGACGAATCCCGCCCGCTATGATGAGGTCGCGGACGCGATATTGAAGGACGGGACGACGAGCGGGATGATGAGAATGGAGCTCGCGCGTGAGGCTTTCCGCCATACCGCGGAATACGACGACTGCATACAAAAATATTTGCAGGAGCAGATAAGCAAATAATTGGATTGGGGCGTTACTGATGAATATCATGGTGCTGGGCAGCGGCGGGCGTGAGCATACTCTCGTCTGGAAAATCAGCCAAAGTCCTAAGGCGGGGAAAATATATGCTGTGCCGGGAAACCCGGGAATGAAAAAATACGCCGAGTGCATACAGGCAGACATAGAGGATAATGACGCCGTTGTCGCTCTCGCAAAGGAAAAGAAAATAGACCTCGTCGTCGTGGGGCCGGAGGTGCCGCTCGTGAATGGCATCGTCGATGCGCTGACGGAGGCGGGGATAAAGGCATTTGGCCCGACAAAATCGGCTGCGGAGCTGGAGGGCTCAAAGGTCTACGCCAAGGTCGTGATGCGCCGCTACGGCATACCGACTGCGAAGAGCGAGGTGTTCGGCGACATAGGCAGGGCTCGCGTCTACGTGCGCCAGATGCGTCAGCCTTTCGCGATAAAGGCCGACGGCTTGGCGGCGGGCAAGGGGGTCATTCTCACTCAGACCGTTGACGAGGCGATTGAGGCAATCGACACCATCATGCAGGATAAGGCTTTCGGCGATGCCGGCAGCCGCATTGTCATCGAGGAGTTCATGCAGGGCGAGGAGGCATCGCTTCTCTGCTTCACTGACGGCAAGACTATCGTTCCGATGGTATCATCGCAGGATCACAAGCGGGTCAATGACGGCGATGAGGGACTCAACACGGGCGGCATGGGCGCGTATGCGCCGGCTCCGGTGATGACTCCCGATATGCTGGAGCGCGTGAGGAAGGAGATCCTTGAGCCTGTTGTCGAGGGAATGAACAAGGAGGGACGCCCGTACAAGGGCTGCCTCTATGCAGGGCTCATGATAACGGCAAAGGGGCCAAAGGTCGTTGAGTTTAATGCTCGGTTTGGCGACCCCGAGACTCAGGTTGTGCTGCCGCTGCTCAAGAGCGACATAGTTGATATAATGCTCTCGTGCATTGACGGCACGCTGGACGAGCAATCCATCGAGTGGTCAGGCGGCGCCGCGGCGTGCGTGATCATGGCGTCGGGCGGCTACCCGGGGGCATACGAGAAGGGCAAGGTCATCACCGGGCTGGAGGACGCGGAAAAAGCAGGCACTCTCGTGGTTCATGCCGGAACCAAGGAGGAGAACGGAGCAATCCTCACGAATGGCGGGCGGGTGCTTGGTGTCATTGGCGAAGCCGACGACATAAGGGGCGCCGTGGCAAAGGCATACGACGGAGTCGCAAAAATTCATTTTGAAGGCGAGCATCACAGGAGCGACATCGCTCATCGCGCTCTTGAAAGATTGCAGAAATAATCTGTCCTATTGCGCGATGATAAAAAATATCGTAAAATAAGGAACTGTGAGAAATAAACCGTACAAGCCATATGTGCAGTTTATTTTTGAGCAGTTCCTAACAATGAAGATTATATTTCAAGGGGGCAAAAAAGATGAAGCACATCAAGACAGTGAACAAACCTAATCTTCAGGAGTCCGTCAAGAAAGGCGGCTGCGGGGAGTGCCAGGCATCGTGCCAGTCGGCATGCAAGACGTCCTGCACGGTCGGCAACCAGGTCTGCGAGAAATAAGCATCTTGGTAAGGGCGTTGCCACGGCAACGCCTTTTTTGTTTTTGGTGAACAATTCCTTGCTGAAGGGGTTTCTTTTTTATGTCCGAGAAAATTCATAAATTTATTCAGAACGGCATGTACATCCTGCTCGATGTGAACAGCGGAGCAGTGCATGTCATTGACAAGATGATATACGACATCATGGACACGTTTGACGGGACAAATGACGATGATGTCGTGCTCTCGCTGAGGGACAAGTATGACGAGGCTGAGCTGCGCGAGGCTCTCTCGGAGCTGCATGAGCTGATAAAGATTAAGGAGCTTTTCGCGCCTGACATTGACGTGCCTCCGACATTCTCCGACATCGGCATCGTGAAGTCGCTTTGCCTGATGGTCGCGCATGACTGCAATCTGCGCTGCAAGTATTGCTTCGCTGACACGGGCGATTTCGGCGGAGGACGCGAGCTGATGAGCGCGGAGGTCGGCGAGCGGGCGATAGATTATCTCATTGAGCACATGGGGCATCGCATCCACTCGGAGGTGGATTTTTTCGGCGGGGAGCCGCTCATGAATATGCCCGTGGTTCGCAGAATCACCGAGCACGTGAGAAAGCGCGAGAAGGAGACGGGCAAGGTATTCAAGCTCACACTCACCACCAACGGCCTGATGCTGAATGAGGAAAACAGGAAATTTTTCAATGACAATAATATAAGCCTCGTGCTGTCGCTTGACGGGCGCAAGGAGACGCATGACAGGATGCGCCCCGACGCGGGGTGGCATGGCACATATGACAGGGTGCTGCCGAATTTTCAGAAGATGGTGGCCTCGCGCGACGGCAAAAATTATTATCTGCGCGGAACGTACACGAAATATAATCTCGATTTCACGGATGACGTGCTTTCCATGGCAGACGCCGGCTTTGATATCCTCTCGATTGAGCCGGTGGTCGCAAAGGATATGCCGTATGCTATAGGGGAGAGCGACTTGCCGCGCATATACGAGGAATATGACAGGCTGGTTGAAGCGTATCTTGCGCGTCATCGCGAGGGCAAGGGATTTTTCTTCTTTCATTTCAACATGGATTTATCAAACGGCCCTTGCGTGGCAAAACGCCTTGCGGGATGCGGGGCAGGGCATGAGTATATGGCGGTCGCGGCCAACGGCGACCTCTATCCGTGCCATCAGTTCGTCGGGCGCGAGAGGTACCGCCTCGGCTCGGTGTTTGAGGGCGTTACCGATGACAAGTGGCCGGAATATTTCCGTCACTCGCACGTGCTGAATAAAGAGAAGTGCCGCGATTGCTGGGCGAGGTTCTTTTGCAGCGGCGGCTGTCACGCGAATGCCGATTTGTTCCATGATGACATTCGCGAGCCGTACGAGGTCGGCTGCGCGATTCAAAAGAAAAGGCTGGAGTGCGCGCTGATGGTGCAGGCAGTTTTGGCGATGGAAAAAGAGCAGTCGTGAATCGGCAAAAGGAAAGCAGGAGGGCAGAGCATGAAATGGGAGGAAGTGGGTGTCCGCACCTCGCATGAGGCGATGGATATTATCGCGTCCGCGATGAACGACCTGGGGGCGACGGGAGTCGTGATGGATGACCCCGCGCTCATAAATGAATATATACATTCGGGGAGGTGGGAGTACACCGATCTGAAGGAAAGCAGTGATACGTCCTGCGTCACGGTATCGGCATATTTCCCTATCGACGATAAGCTCGATGACAAAATCAAGGCGCTTCGCGCGGAGATCGACGACATGGCGAGTCGGGGGGTCGACACGCGTCCCGGCGATATAATTCTCAATGTGATTGACGACGAGGACTGGGCCAATTCGTGGAAAAAATATTTTCATACCGAGAAGGTCGGCGAGCGAATAGTGATACAGCCGTCGTGGGAGAGCTACGACGCGAAGGGGAATGAGATCGTGATAATTCTCGACCCCGGCGCGGCCTTTGGCACAGGCACTCACGCGACCACGTCCATGTGCTTGGGGATGCTTGAGGGGCTGGTGAGCGAGGGCGACACGGCAGTGGACATTGGCACCGGCTCCGGAGTGCTCGCCATAGCGGAGGCGAAGCTGGGCGCGTCCCGCGTGACAGCCGTGGACTATGACGAGACGGCCCTTGGCGTGGCGCGTGATAATATCGCAAAAAATGGCATCGGCGATAAAATTGAAGTGATGCCGAGCGACCTGCTAAAGAATGTGGATAAAAATATAAAGGCAAAGGTCGTCAGCGCGAATCTCATAGCCGACCTCATAATAAGGCTTTTCAATGAGGACAATGACGATGACGGCCTGTCGGCTCACTTGGCAGATGGCGGCAGATTGCTGGCGAGCGGCATAATAGAGAGCCGCGCCGACGACGTGAGGCAGGCGGCTGAGGCGCACGGGTATGAGGTGGTCGAGCAGAGGGCAAAGAAGGAATGGGTCGCCATGGTCATAAAGAGAAAATGAGGAAAAAGGTCATCGCGATGATTTTTTGCCCGATGCCCATGGGCAATGGGTAAAATCGCTGCAAGAAATGAAAGGCGCAGGGCTTCGGCCATGCGTCTTTTTTGTTGCGGTATTTTGGAAAAGCCTGTAAAATATGTGTAATGCTTATGAGATGGATGATGACTGAAAAATGAGGAAGCTGTTTGTCGATAGAATCGATGAGTTTCTTACTTTGACCGGAGACGACGCGCGTCATCTGGGCTACTCGCTGCGCGCCAAGAAGGGCGACAAAATAACGGCTGTTGATAATTCCGGCGAGGCCGCTGTCATGGAGATAACGGGATTCTCGCGCGACACTGTGGCATTGCGTCTTGTCTCGCGTGAGAGCATAGAGGTCGAGTCGCCGATAAAAATTTGCCTTGCGATGTGCCTGCCGAAATCCGACAAGATGGACCTCATAGTCCAAAAGGCGACTGAGCTTGGAGTGAGAGAGATACAGCCGCTCATGAGCCGAAACTGCGTCGTGAGATACGATGATAAAAAGAGGGCGTCGCGTCGCGAGAAGTGGCAGCGGGTGGCGGCCGAGGCCTCGAAGCAATGCGGCAGGACGCTCATACCGACTGTAAATGAGATAATGAGCTATGACGATTTCATATTGTCGATGGTCGATGACGAGAGCGCGAAGTATCTTTTTTATGAGCGGGAACATTCCCCGCTTAACTCGCGTTTATATGATGAAAGCGATGTGAAATCGTTTGTCCTGATAGTTGGCGCGGAGGGCGGATTCACGGAAGGCGAGGTAGCCGCCGCGCGGGAGAAAAATATAAAGGTGGCGGGGCTTGGGCCGCGCGTGCTCCGCTGCGAGACGGCCGCCATAGCGGCGGTGTCAATAGTGCAATTTGTTCAAGGGGACTTATAATTTGTTTGAGAAGATGAATATCAAGGGAGAGAGCCGTTCCGCGTATTCCGTCGCTTTCATGACTCTCGGCTGCAAGGTCAATCAGTATGAGACGGAAACGATGGAGGGGCTTTTTGTGTCCGGGGGTCATCGCGTCGTGCCATTTGAGGAGAAGGCTGACGTGTATATCATTAATACCTGCTCGGTCACGATGCTCGGCGAAAAGAAATCGCGTCAAATAATTCGGCGGGCATCGAGGGAAAACCCCGACGCGCTGATCTGCGCGACCGGGTGCTACGCTCAGCTTTCGCCCGATTCTGTTGCCTCCATTGAGGGAGTCGGTCTCATAGTGGGCACTCAGGACAGGGGGCGCATAGTCGAGCTGGTAGATGAGGCCTTGCGGAACAAGCTGGCAGGCGGAGAGGCGATTAATGATGTCGGCGACATAATGCGTGCCGAGGAGTTTGAGGATATACCGCTCAGCAGGATGCCGTCGCGCACAAGAGCTTTTCTCAAAATTCAGGAAGGCTGCGAGAATTTTTGCTCGTACTGTATAATTCCATACACGAGGGGACCTCTCCGCTCGAGGCCGCTTGAAAGCGTCAGGGGCGAGGCGCGAAAGCTGATCGAGGCGGGGTTCGCGGAAATCGTTTTGACGGGCATTCATCTTGGCGCTTATGGCCGCGACATCGCGCGGGAGGGGGGCAATCGCGTGACGCTTGCCGACGCGGCGCGCGAGATTTTAGCTGCTGACTGCGGGGAGCATCGGCTTCGCCGGTTGCGGCTCAGCTCTCTTGAGTCCATCGAGCTTTCGCCCGAGCTTATCACTTTGATACGGGATGACGCGCGATTTGCCCGTCATCTTCATCTGCCGCTTCAGTCCGGCTCTGACGATGTGCTGCGCGCGATGAATCGCCACTATGACAAGGCGGCATTCGCGCGCCTTGTTGAAAATGTCAGGCGCGAGGTGCCGGGCATCGCCATATCGACTGACATCATAGTGGGGTTCCCAGGCGAGACCGATGAGATGTTTGAGGAGAGCCTAGCGTTTGCCCGTGAGATGTCATTCTCTCGGATGCACGTTTTCCCGTTCTCGGCGCGTCCCGGCACTCCCGCCGCGAGGATGAACAATCAGATACCGAGCGCCGTGAAGAAGGAGCGGGTCCACATGATGGAGCGGGCGGCGCATGAGATGGCGGAAAAATTTCACGCCGCTCATATCGGCGAGACTGCGGGGGTGCTTTTTGAGTCGGACAGCGGCGGCATAAAGGACGGGCTCACAGGGACATACGTCAGGGTTTACACTGAGGACGACGTGAGGCTGGGTGAGATAACTGAGATGAGGCTCGTCAGGTTGCATAAGGATGGCGTATGGGCAGAGAAAAATGACGAAAAAATTCCTTGGCAGGGTCATGACTTGACTTAATCAGTGCTTCCTTAAATAAAAATTATTTTTGATTTTTTGCAGGAATTTTTATTTTGTCGTCGAATATATATTTTCATGAAATGAGGTGAAATAATGTCATCAAGCGATTGCATTTTTTGCAAGATAGCGAGCAAGGATTTGCCGTCCGAGCTGGTGTATGAGGACAAGCATGTCGTCGCTTTCAGCGACACGACGCCGCAGGCGCCAAAGCATGTGCTGGTGATTCCCCGCGAGCACGTCGAGAGCATCATGGAGCTTTCGGACAAGGAGCTTGCGGCGCATATACTCGTCGACGTGATACCGCATATCGCGACGAATCTCGGCCTCGCGGAGAAGGGGTTCAGGGTCGTGACGAATGTCGGCGAGCAGGGCGGCCAGACAGTGAAGCATCTCCATTTCCATATTTTGGGCGGCCGTGACATGCAGTGGCCGCCGGGCTGATGATTGACCTTTTTCAGGGAAACATTCATCGCTTGTCAATAAATTATTATTGCGAAACAAAGTTGTTTCGTGTATAATAGCCTAGTGTAGTTTTTTCAGGAACATTACACTCCCAGCTAATTCGGAGGGGGGGAATATATATGGCAAACGAAGTAAAGGTCGGCAAGAACGAGACGATTGACAGTGCTCTTCGCCGTTTCAAGCGCACATGCCAGAAGGCGGGGACACTCGCGGAGGTAAGAAAGCGCGAGCATTACGAGAAGCCCAGCGTCCGTCGCAAGAAGAAGTCGGAGGCGGCGCGCAAGAGGAAGTTCAGGGCATAAAATGACACTGGTCGAATTTACCCGTTGCTTTGCGGGCACTTGTCTCCCGATTTGGAAGCGGGAGCCTCATCATCGGGTAAAAGATTGGATTACGAAGGGACGCTGGTGCGGCCGCTCGTCGTGAGCGTCCGTGCCGGCTTTTTTATTTCCTTAAATATGAAACCGATAAGACTGAAAAGGGGAATGGGAATGAACTCTAAAGCGGAAAAATTCAAGGCGTATCTTGAAGAAAAGAAAATCGAGGGAGTTTTCCAGATTGAGGACAGGAAGGATGAGATGGAGGTCACGCTGTTCAGCTCGCGCCTTGATATAAATGGCAACGCGCTCCCGGTGCTGGTGATATTTGACAGGTCAAATTTCGCGACTGTAAGGGTAATAGTGGCGCCGAAGGTCATGAGCGAGGAAAATCAGCTTGAGGTTTTCAAGCTGATGGACAGCTACAATCGCCGCTTCAAGCTGCTCAAATACTACATCGACGAAGCCGGCTCATTGATTCTCGACATATCGCTCATATTCGGCGATGATGACTCAAGCGAGAAAATCGGGGAGATCGTCTACGCGATGCTGCTGAATTTCATCACGCCGCGCCTTACCGAGTCGTACAAGGACATCATGCGGGCGGTTTGGGCAAGCGCGCCGAGGAAGGAGCAGGAGACGGCAGGGGAAGCCGAGAGCAAGGAATAACGCAGGAAGAAGGAGGCAATTCTTTTGTTTGAAATTTTATTGGGGCTTGGCTCAGGGTTCACGATTATCGTTTTTGTCATAGCCGCTTTCGTGTTTCTTCATTTCGTGCCGATCGGCCTATGGATTTCCGCGATTGCCGCCGATGTCCCGGTGGGGATATTTCAGCTCGTGGGCATGAGGCTTCGTCGGGTCGTGCCGGAGCGCATCGTGCTCCCGCTGATCAAGGCGAACAAGGCAGGGCTCACCGTGTCGGCCAATCAGCTTGAAGCTCACTACCTTGCGGGCGGCAATGTGGACCGTGTCGTCGATGCCCTCATAGCGGCTCATCGGGCGGAGATACCTCTGCCGTTTGAGCGTTCCGCGGCCATCGACCTCGCCGGGCGCGACGTGCTGGAGGCGGTGCAGATGAGCGTCAATCCGAAGGTCATTCAGACGCCGGAGGTCTCCGCTGTCGCTAAGAACGGCATAGAGCTTAAGATAATGGCGCGCGTCACCGTGCGGGCGAATATAGACCGCCTAGTCGGTGGCGCAGGCGAGCCGACAATCATTGCGCGAGTCGGCGAGGGCATCGTAACGACTGTCGGCTCATCGGAGAGCCATGATGATGTGCTGGAAAGCCCGGACAAAATTTCAAAGACTGTGCTGGAGAAAGGGCTGGACGAGGGCACGGCGTTTGAGATTTTGTCGATTGACATTGCCGACGTCGATGTGGGACGCAATATCGGGGCGCAGCTCCAGACAGACCAGGCGGAGGCTGACAAGCGCATAGCGCAGGCGAAAGCTGAGGAACGCCGAGCGATGGCGGTGGCGAAAGAGCAGGAGATGAAGGCGTACACGCAGGAGATGGAGGCGAAAGTGGTCGAGGCGCAGTCGGAGGTGCCGCACGCGATGGCGGAGGCGCTGCGGAGCGGCAACCTCGGCGTGATGGACTACATCAACATGAAAAACGTGAATGCCGACACCGACATGAGAAACGCCATAAGCAGGGCGGGAATGCCTGATGAGCCGTCCGCGCCTCTGGTGGAGTAAATGAGCGCGCTCGCGATTTGCGTCATCGTGTTTCTCTTTATCCGTGAAATGACAAAAGGGAAAAGCAAAAAGCGCAGGAAAAGAACCGCGCCCGTGCCGAATGAAAATGGAACGGCGGAGAACGGAGAAAAAGCAAGAGACGCTAACGATGACGACTTGGGATTTGCGATACCGCATATAGAGGGTGCGCCGCCTGCAGGGGGAATGCCGGAGAGCACGGCGATTGAGGAAATTGACGGACATGGCGGATATGACGAGGAGCAGGAATATGAAAAAACTCAATCACTGCCCGTTGCATCGCCGCCCTTGAAAAGCAGGCCGTCGATTCCCCTGACGAAACTCAGGGACGCCGTGATATATGCTGAGATACTGGGAAAACCAAAAGCACTGAAGAACAGAGAATGATGAATGATGAATTATGAATTATATAGAAGGAGGCATAATAAATGACTGCGCAAAAAAAATCAATCGGATTTATAGGGCTTGGCGTGATGGGGGCATCTATGGCTCATCATCTTCTTGACGCGGGGTACCCATTGACCGTGTATAATCGCACCAAGGCGAAGGCTGACAGCCTCGTCAACCGCGGAGCAAAATGGGTCGACACGCCCGCCGAGGTCGCGGCAGCCTCGGACATTGTAATCACGATTGTCGGATTTCCTAAAGACGTCGAGCAGGTCTATCTGGGGGAGAATGGCATACTGCAAACGAAGAAAGGCGGGCACGTCATCGACATGACGACGTCCAGCCCGTTGCTTGCAAAGAAAATCTATGACGCGGCAAAGAAAAAGGGAATAGCCGCGCTCGACGCGCCGGTCTCAGGCGGCGACATCGGGGCGAGGAATGCCTCGCTTGTCATCATGGTCGGCGGCGACAGGAAAGCGTTCGACGAAGTGCAGAAAATGTTTGAGTGCATCGGCAGGACAATTCGCTATTTCGGGGCCGCGGGAAGCGGGCAGTACACGAAGATGGCGAATCAGATAGCAATCGCGTCGGGGATGATGGGAGTAGCCGAGGCACTAATATATGCTGAGAAAGCGGGGCTGAATCCGGCGGAAGTGCTGGAGACGATAGCGGGCGGGGCCGCCGGCTCGTGGTCGCTGTCGAATCTCGGCCCGCGCATGATAAAGGGTGACGTGGCTCCGGGATTTTATATCAAGCATTTCATAAAGGACATGCGAATCGCGCTGGAGTCAGCCAAGGAGATGCACCTCGACCTCCCGGGGCTCACATTGGCGAAAAGGCTCTACGACGAGCTCGCTGCCCGTGGCATGGAAGACTGCGGCACGCAGGCCATCATACGTTGGTATATGTCCGACGAGCAGAAAAAGAGCCACTGATGGACTGACGATTAGTTGGAGCAGGCTGAAAGGAGAGACGAATAATGCCGACAAAAAAGTCTGACGATGCGGCAAAGGAGGATAACAGGGCAGCCGCAAAGCCGCGAAAGAAGAAAGGCGTGGAGGCCAACGAGAAGGCCCTCAAATTTCAGGAATTTCTGATGGAGAACGACATCAGCGTTTTCTCATCGGAGTCGCTGGATGACGAATACCAGACGGTCATATTTCGTTCGCGCATTGAGACGAAGGGGCAAATCCTTCCCATGGCGGTATTCATCGACACGAGCATATTCACCGTCATCCGCACGCAGGTAGTCAGCGGCATCTCGGAGAGCAAGATGGGTCGAATAAAGGACTATCTGAATGAGCTTAACACGAAGTATAAGATTTTCAAATACTACCTGCGCCAGGACGGCATCGTTTACCTCGATTTGTGCTTGCCGTTCATCGACGAGACATTCGACAGCAAGATGATACAGTTGCTTTTGAGCGTGCTGGTGCAGCATCTCAATGACGTGTATGAGGATTTGATGGAGAAAGTCTGGACCAAGGAATAATGATAAAATGAGACTTATTCAGTGGGAGTTTTATACTCCCACTGAATCTAGTCGAATTTACCCATTGCCTCATGGGCGATTAACTACCGCTTAATAAGCGGTAGTTTTAGCGCCCGTTAGCATCGGATAAAATGTAAAGGCGGGGATTGAATATGAAAAAGATGCATTTTATCATGTTCTTTCGTGTAGTCATTTGCGCGGCGCTTTTCTTGATTGCGGCTCCCCGGGCATCTGCAGGGGGCGCGTCGGGGCAGGGAGAGCCGGTCATACTTGACAGCGACATGGTGGATCTCTTCGACGACGGCGTTGCAATGATGATGCTCGCGCAATCGCCGAAGGTTGAGCTCCTGGGTGTCACGACGGTAATCGGCAACAGCTGGGTGGAGGAGGGCGTCGCATCGACAATTCGGCAGCTGGAGCTTATCGGCAGGACCGACATCCCTGTATATCAGGGAGTGAACAAAGTGACACGCAAGGGGCGCTTTGAGAACATCAATGAGGAGCGGGGCATATTCGGCGTCGGTCATGACACTTGGCTTGGGGCGGCAGGAAAGCCCGAGCCGGAAAGCTGGAAAAAGGTCTATCGCGACACGTACAATGCTGAGCCGACCAAGTCCCCTGAAAAGGAGAGCGCCGTTGACTTCATCATTCGCACCGTGAAGGAGCGACCCAATGAAGTGACCATAGTGGCCATCGGCTCGGGGGCGAACATGGCGGCGGCACTGAAAAAAGCGCCGGAGATTGCCCCGATGATAAAGCGCATGGTTTACATGGGGGGAGCATTCTTCCAGAGCGGCAACGTGACGCCCGCGGCGGAGTTCAATTTTTGGATTGACCCGGAGGCCGCGAAAGTGATGCTGCGCGGCGCGTATCCGGAGCAGATCATAGTGCCGCTCGATGCCTGCGAAAAAGTCACCGTGACGTATGATGAATTTTTGGCAATGGATCAGGCAATAAGCAAGCCGGAGGTAAGGGCCATGTGGGAGAGCCATTACATGGTGCCGCTTTATCGCAAGATGCCCAATTCCTACGAGAACTATGTATGGGATGTGCTGGCGACGGCTATAGTCATCGACCCGTCGGTCATCGCGAAGGAAGTGACAAGGCCGGTGGATATAAACGACGTGTACTCGCCTTCCTACGGTCAAAGCCTTGCATACAGCGGAGGCCGCCCGAGGGGGGCGCGTGATGCCCGCATAGTGACGGAAGTGGACAGGGCAAAGGTCATGGATTTGGTGATGAAGGTTTTCAAGAATATTTTATAAAAAAAGTAGCCTCAATATAGAATAGAGGGCATCTCTAAAAACTACATAGAGGCTGCCTCGAGTATATCCAATAAAAAATTCTCCACTCATTTATAAAATGATTGGAGAATTTTTTTGTCAATCATTTGTATTGTGGGATACCACAAGATCTGTGATTGAGCCGTTTTTTGTTGCCGTGATTATTTTTTTGAGATATATTACCATTTCCATCTTGACGTTTTATATCGCGAAGAGTTATCATGTGAAAGTGAAAATCATAATTAAATTCTCACGGGAGGAAAACAAGATGACATTACGTGAAGGAAAATCCGGGCAGCGCTTTATCGTTCGCGCCGTCGCGGACTCACCCTTGAAAAACCGATTGATGACCATGGGACTCGTACCGGGCACGTCGGTGACGGTGCTACGCTCCGCGCCGCTGGGCGACCCGATGGCGTTGCGCGTGCGTTCGTACCACTTGGCGCTTCGCAGGGACGACGCCGCTTCCATCGAAGTCGAGGCCATCGCATAAAATGAGACTTATTCATTGGAAGGTTATACTCCAAATGAATTTAGTCGAATTTACCCTTTAGCATCGGATAAAATTTTTGGAGTAAGAAAGTAAGAATTTCCTGCTTCAAAATTTTTCATTCAACATTGATCGCATTATAAGGAAGGAAATGAACCAAATATGTCTTCATTGGCAGTCGCCCTCACGGGCAATCCGAATACCGGAAAATCCACCATCTTCAACGAGCTGACCGGCGCGCGGCAAAAAATCGGCAACTGGCCGGGCGTCACCGTCGACAAAAAATTCGGCTACCTCGAGCATCAGGGACGGCACATTTCCGTCGTCGATTTGCCGGGTACTTACAGCGTAAACGCGCGATCGCCGGAGGAAAAGATTGTCATCGACTATCTGCTGAACGAAAAACCGGATCTCGTGGTGGACGTGCTGGACTCGTCGAACCTCGAGCGCAACCTCTACCTGACGCTCCAGCTTTTGGAACAGGGCGTTCCCCTGCTCCTCGACCTCAATATGCAGGACGAGGCGAAGCGTCACGGTATCCGCGTGGACACGGAAAAGCTCGGCGCGGCGCTCGGTATGCCCGTCGTGGAGACGACGGCGCGAAGCCGCAGCAGCATCAAAACCTTGCTGGACGTCTTCACCTCTACCATGATGGAAAAATATCGGCCCAGCGAAAAAGTGCGCGCGCATATCGCCCGCGTGGAAGAGCTGCGCGCAAGCGGACTTGCCGCCGACGCCCTAGAAGAAAAGGTCATTGAGGAACGATACGCGTTTATCGACAGCGTCGTATCGGAGTGCGTTTCCGTGGAAGGAACCGGCTCCGACCTCACGGAAAAAATCGACGCCGTGCTGGCCAACGGCTGGGCGGCGCTTCCGCTGTTCCTTGTCATGCTGTACGCGGTATTCCAGATTACCTTTGAATGGATCGGGCAGCCGATGGCCGACGCGCTGGACGACTTCATCGGCGGGCCGCTGACCGAAACCGTGACTGAAACTTTGGAGTCGTGGGAGGTCGCCGACTGGATGCAGTCGCTGATTGTGGACGGCGTCATCGGCGGCGTGGGTGGCGTGCTGACCTTCGTGCCGCTGATTTTCGTCTTGTTCTTCTGCCTGAGCTTCCTTGACGGCACCGGGTACATGGCGCGGGTCGCTTTCATCACCGACCCAATCATGCGCCGTGTCGGCCTGACCGGCAAAGGCGTCATGCCGCTGATGATGGGCTTCGGCTGCGCCGTTCCTGCCATCATGGGCGCACGGGCACTTGACTCGGAAAAGGACCGCATGACCTCGATCCTCGTCACGCCGTTTTTGACCTGCGGCGCGAAACTGCCGATAATGGCGCTCTTCGCCGCGATGTTCTTCCCGGACAACGCCGCGAACGTCGTCTTTGCCATGTATATTCTCGGCGTCTTGATGGCGATTGTCGCCGCCAAGCTTTTGGGCGGCACGGTCTTCCAAGAGCAAGGCTCCACCTTCCTGCTGGAGCTTCCCCCCTACCGTCTGCCGGACGCGAAAACTGTCCTCTTGGAGACATGGGATAAATGTAAAGGCTATCTGATCAAAGCCGGAACGATTATCTTCACGATGTCCGTGTTGATCTGGTTCCTCAGCAACTTCAACTTCGGCGGCATGACGGAGGAAATGAACGAGAGCTTCCTCGCCGCCCTCGGAACTGGCATGTCGAAACTGTTCTTCTTCCACGGCTTCGCCACTTGGGAAGCGGGGGCCGCCGTCATCACGGGTATCTTGGCCAAAGAATCCGTGGTGTCGACGATGGGGATCCTGTACGGCGTCGGCGAGATCTCCGCCGAGGCCGAGGACGCTGTGGAAACCGCCGCGACGCTGATGCAGAGCGGTATGGCGTCGGCCTTCACTACGATGTCCGCCGTCGCCTTCATGGTCTTCTCCCAGCTCTACACCCCCTGCGTCACCGCCCTCGGCACGATCAAGAAGGAAACCGGCTCGTGGAAATGGATGGGTTTCTCCGCCGCGTATATGTTCGCGATTGCGTGGCTCGTCTCGCTCGTAGTTTACCAGGGCGGGCGACTGATGGGATTTTAAGAAGGAAGGATTAAAAATGGCAACTTACATCTTGGGCGCTTGCGTCGGAGCCGCGCTGCTTCTCGCCGTGCGCCACATCTACCGCAACTTCGCCGATGACACGCACGACTGCTGCGGCACGGAATCAAGCTGCACGAGCTGCACAAGCTGCCCACATTGCGGAAAATAACCGAATACAAAAAATCTGTCGTATGAAAAATCGTTTTCATACGACAGATTTTTTTGTAAAGCGGAAAAACAGCTTGTTTATACGATGCTAACGGGCAATGGATAAATTCAGTGGGAGTATAAAACTCCCACTGAAAAAGTCTCTTTTTATGATTGAGCCTTTTTTCATAGAGATAAATATTATGCCAGTCTCATTAAAGATTAGTATTAGTTCCCGTTATGCTCGGTGATATTTTCATCGCCTGCCAATTTGCCGGTGAGACATGTGGAGCTTTGCTCGTGCCGCTCGAATCCGATTCGGGCTCTTTCGGGGCTGGCGTTGGCATAGCAATAGCGGCAGCCGTGAATGCAGGTATCATACTGCCCGATGTCGAAACTCTCAACGCAGTTGCAGAGAGGTCTTTGGCTTTTCGCTTTCAACGCATGGATGGGCTTTCCCGTGACGCGCTCCACAAGTTTTCCGTCAATGCAGGCTCCGTGGCTGATGCCGTATCGCTCCAAATCTATCGCCTCGGAGCAGGTCTGGAGAGTCATCCCGCTGCCCTTCGCCGATTCCGAAAATCCGGCAGCCAGCTCAATCATCTCATCGTCGTCAAGCTCGCGGAGGTTCAGCCCGTCGGTGTTCTTCCTCGCTTTTGCATACATATCAATGTAGCTGATGACGCATCTCTCCGTGAACGGGGCGAGCCGCTCGAGTGTACGCTCAAACCACTCAATATGAGAAGCGATTGTGTAACGCTCGTTCAGCAGCACAGGGTCGTATCTCCATACCACGCGATGCCGTCCAAGCATTGAGGATAATTCCTGAGCTGTTTTGATAATCTCGTCTTTGGGACGCAAATTTGTCTCCACGTCGGAGCCGTAAGGGGTGATAGAAATCTGCACATAATAGGGATAGCCGTCAAGCTCGCCAAGCCTTTCGAGCATCGGCGCGGGATCTTTGGTCCAGAACACTATGCAGTCCACGACGTCATGGCTCAGTGATATGCGGCTGACTTGTTTTCGGTTGAAAGGGTTTACGACGTCAACGAACCCTGCCCGAATACGGCTGAGAAACCAGTCGAAATAGAAAGAGGGGATGTCCGTCCGTCGGCTCGCGCTTATAATCACGATTTCTCCTCCCGCGTTGAAGTGCATATGGAATAATATCATTGATTTCAAATGAAAATTTTGAACTGAGATACGCCTTTGATGTTAATGGCATATATATCTGTTGCTCTCTGTGAAGATATAAAAATCTTAATAAAAGTAGTATAACAGCATATATCTGGTCATGCAAATGAGAGAGCATATCAATTAAGTGGCGATTTCATAGGAAAGATAGGACTATCGGGAATTTTTTTAATAATCGGCAGGAAAATTCATCATAAATAGCCAATATAATATATAATGTTTATGACGCATTGATTGGCAAGATAGAAATGAGAGTTTTGCTTTATATTATCAAAGGAGGTTTTTGATGTGCGTACTATCAAGACAGACGAGATCACCGAGGTCGTGGCTCAGCTTTGCAAGGAGGCGGCCTACTATCTCCCTATGGATGTCTACGAGGCACTGAAGAAGGGGAGAGAGACCGAGGAGTCGCCGGTCGGTTGCGACGTGCTGGATCAGATTATCAAGAATGCGGAGATTGCCCGCGCGGAGGATCGCCCGTATTGCCAGGACACAGGTCTCACCATTGTGTTCGCGGAGGTGGGGCAGGATGTCCATATCGAGGGCGGGCTGCTGGAGGATGCAATCAATGCCGGCATAGCGAAAGGCTATACCGAGGGTTATCTCAGGAAATCGGTCGTCGCGGAGCCTCTTTTCAACCGCAAGAACACGCAGGACAACACGCCGGGGCTCATCTACACGAAGCTGGTCGCGGGCGACAAGCTGAAGATAACCGTCGAGCCTAAGGGGTTCGGCAGCGAGAATAAGTCGGGGCTCGAGATGCTCGTTCCCGCGGATGGCGTTGAGGGAGTGAAGGCGGCTGTAATGCGCATAGTCGAGCACGCGAGCATGAACCCGTGCCCGCCGATGGTGCTTGGCATTGGCATCGGCGGCACGATGGACGGCGCGGCGGTTATGAGCAAGAAAGCGCTTCTCCATGCCTGCGACGAGCACAATCCCGACGAGCGCTATGCAAAGCTCGAGCAGGAGATTTTTGAAATGGTCAATAAGACGGGCATCGGCCCGCAGCTCGGCGGCACGACGACGTGCCTCGCCGTCCATATCGAGTGGGGGCCGACTCATATCGCCGGTCTGCCGGTGGCTGTCACGATTTGCTGCCACGCTTGCCGTCACGCATCGAGGACGATTTGATTTTGGCTCTGCTTGCAAGCGGAAATCTATGCAAAGCCAACATTATACCAGTCTCAGTTAAGATTTTTTGATTTTTGCTGAGACTGCATGATAAGCAGAGAGTCGCCGCTTTGGCGGCGCGGGAATCGCTTATGCGTCAGCAGGCGTATTTTCGGTAAAATTTTTATTTGAAACAATGATAATGAATAATTCCGCGAGAGGAGAGAAAACTATGGCAGAGAAAATTCGCATTCAGACGCCGCTCACTGAGGAGCAGTCAAGAAAGCTGAAGGCGGGGGACAGCGTCCTTATAACCGGGACTATCTACAGCGCGCGCGATGCCGCGCATAAGGTCATGACGGAGGCGCTTGACCGCGGAGAGAAGCTCCCCATTGACTGGCACAATCAGATTGTATATTATCTTGGCCCGACTCCGGCCAAGCCCGGCGACCCAATCGGCTCGGCGGGACCCACGACATCGGGGCGCATGGATAAGTACACGCCGCAGATGCTCGACCAAGGCATAAAGGGAATGATCGGAAAAGGCTCACGCTCGAAAGAGGTCGTTGAGTCGATGAAGAAAAACGGCGCGACGTATTTCGCGGCGGTCGGAGGGGCGGCGGCTCTGATAGCGAAGTCGATAAAGAAGTACGAGGTCATAGCCTATTCGGAGCTGGGACCTGAGGCCTTGGCGGCTCTGACGGTTGAGGATTTCCCGGCTGTCGTTGTCATAGACTCCGAGGGCAATAATTATTATGAGATTGGTCAAAAGCCGTACAGGAAGCTTTGACGTTTAGGAGGCATAGCATGTATAATGTGACGTTTTATCTGCGGCGCCTGCATTCCCTTGCGGGTCTCGTGTGCCTTGGCGGGTTTCTGCTGGAGCACATCCTGACGAATGCCCGTGTCTTGATTGGCCCTGAGTCGTTCAATGCCGCCGTGGATTTATTGGCATCCATACCGCCGCAGATCATGATACCCCTGGAGCTGGGGCTTGTGTGCGCGCCTTTTATGTTCCATGCCCTTTATGGCGTTTACATCGCCTGGCAGGCCAAGAACAACGCGCACCACTACAAATTCATCAATAATATCCAGTTCTGGCTCCAGCGCATGACCGCGTGGTATCTGCTGGTGTTCCTCGCGTGGCACGTTTTCTATCTGCGCATCCTCGTCAAGGGCGGCGGCGCGCATATCTCCTTCCAGCTTTTGCAGAGCTATTTTGCCAATCCCTTGTGGTGGGCTCTTTACCTTGTCGGAATGTGGGCTGCTGTTTTCCACTTCTGCAACGGAATCACGACGTTCTGCATGACCTGGGGCATAGCAAAGGGACCTAGGATTCAGAAGACAATCAACGCGGCGATGATGGCGCTTTGCGCGTTCCTTTGCCTCGTTTCGCTTGCCTTCATGGTCGTCTATCTGATGTAATGAGGGACAGGAAGGAGAGATTGATTTGGCAAAGGTTAAAAAGCATCGTATCCTCATCGTCGGCGGCGGAATCTCGGGGCTGATGGCGGCCATAAAGGTTTGCGAGGCCGGCAGTGAGGCATGGATTTTCTCATATTGCCCTTTCAAGAGGTCACATTCGCTCTGCGCTCAGGGCGGAATGAATGCCTGCATGGACACGAAGGGCGAGCACGACTCGATTTATGAGCATTTTGATGACACTGTTTATGGCGGCGATTTCCTCGCCGATCAGGTTGCCGTGAAGGGAATGTGCGAGGCGGCGCCCGGCATCGTCCAGATGTTTGACCGCATGGGCGTTCCTTTCACCCGCACGCCGGAGGGCGTCCTCGACCTCCGCAATTTCGGCGGGCAGAAAAACAAGCGCACGGTATTCGCCGGCTCGACGACGGGCCAGCAGCTCCTCTATGCGCTTGATGAGCAGGTTCGCAAATGGGAAGCGAAGGGCATGGTCAAGACCTTCGTGTTTTGGGAATTTCTCAAGATAATAAAGAACAAAGAGGGTATCTGCCGAGGAATGGTCGCGCAGAATATGAACTCGATGGAGGTAAGATCCTTCGCGGGAGACGCCGTGATACTTGCGACGGGAGGCCCGGGGCAGGTGTTCGGGCTCTGCACGGCATCGACTATCTGCAATGGCTCGGCGATCGCGGCTGTCTATCAGCAGGGCGCGCGTATAGCAAATCCTGAGTTCATTCAGATTCACCCGACCGCTATACCGGGCACTGACAAGAACCGCCTGATGAGCGAGGCGTGCCGCGGCGAGGGCGGACGCATATGGGTTTACAAGGACGGCCAGCCGTGGTATTTCCTTGAGGAAAAATATCCGGCGTACGGGAATCTCGTCCCCCGCGACATAGCGTCGCGTGAAATCTATGACGTGTGCATGAATCAGCATCTCGGGATTGACGGTAAAAATCAGGTTTATCTCGATTTGTCGCATATACCGGCGGATTACCTAGAAAGGAAGCTCGGGGGCATCCTTGAGATGTACTCGGAGTTCATGGGGCAGGATCCGCGAAAGGTGCCGATGCTCATCTATCCGTCGGTTCACTACTCGATGGGCGGGCTGTGGGTCGACAGGCTTCACCATACGAACATCCCCGGCCTCATGGCGTCGGGCGAGTGCGACTATCAGTATCACGGCGCGAATCGCCTCGGCGCAAATTCGCTTCTCTCGGCTGCATATTCGGGCACGGTCGTCGGCCCGGAGGTCATCAAGTGGGCGAACACGGGCGAGCGCGGCTCGGAGCTTTCCGAGGCGGAGCTTGAGGCAGCGCGTCAGGAGTGCGTCAATGAGTTCGAGGGCATACTCCAGATGAACGGGACCGAGAACGCGCATGAGCTGCATCAGGAGCTCGGGGCGATGATGAATAAATATGTGACCATCGAGCGCGTCAACAAGGATCTCGATTATTGCTATGGCGAGGTGAAGAAGATCCTCGCCCGCTGGAACAATATCGGCGTGACTGACCGAAGCCACTGGGCGAATCAGGAAGCTATGTTCGTGCGCCAGCTTCGCAACATGATTCATTACGCGCTTGTCGTCACCAAGGCGGCGCGGATGAGGGACGAGAGCCGCGGCGCTCATTTCAAGCGCGAGTTCCCGAAACGGGACGACGAGCATTTCCTGAAAATAACGATTGCCGATTTCGACGCGGCAAATCAGGAGCCTGTAATTTCCTACGAGGACTTCGACCACTCGCTGATAAAGCCGCGCCCGCGTGATTACTCGGCGGCGAAGAAATAAGGAGGGATGATAAAAAATGGCAGAACAAAAATTTGTCACTTTTGTCATTGAGCGTCAGGATGGGCCGAACGAGAGCTCATACACTCAGGAGTTTGACGTGCCGTATCGTCCCTCGCTCAATGTGGTCGCCGCGCTGATGGAGATACAGAAGAATCCTGTCACTCGTGACGGCAAGCGTGTCGCGCCTGTGGCGTGGGAGTGCAACTGCCTCGAAAAAGTCTGCGGCGCGTGCATGATGGTAATAAACGGCAAGGCAAAGCAGGCGTGCTGCGCCCTCGTAGACGAGCTGGAGCAGCCGATTCACCTCGCCCCGGCGAGGACGTTCCCGGTCATACGCGACCTGCTGATTGACCGCACGGTGATGTTTGAAAATCTGAAAAAGATACAGGGCTGGATAAATGTGGACGGCTCATGGAAGGTTCACGAGGCGCCTAGGCAGAATCCATACACGGCGCAGACGTGCTACGAAATATCGCACTGCATGACCTGCGGATGCTGCCTTGAGGCGTGCCCTAATGTCGGGCCGCAGTCTGACTTCATGGGGCCCGCGCCGCTCGCTCAGGCGCTGCTGTTTAATCTCAATCCCCTCGGCAAATATGATGAGCCGAAGAGGCTGGAGGCAATCATGCAGAAAGGCGGCATCACGAGCTGCGGCAACAGCCAGAATTGCGAGGCGGTCTGCCCGAAGGACATAAAGCTGACACGTTACATAGCGCAGCTGAACAGGGACGTAAACATTCAGGCGCTGAAGAACATATTCAACAATTAGCAACCGAAATGAGGCGGTCATCAAACGATGGCCGCCTTTTTTGATGAAAAAACAGGTGCTAATTCATCCGATGCTGACGGACGCTTATCGCTTTTTATTTGCTTGCAGAAAATTTGGTATACTTTTGTTTTGCGCTACTTACTTGACTAACATTGCATTTCTTTATACAATATTGGTCGTGGTCTAATTTTATGGCTTTGAGTCAGAGGGGATTTTTTGATGGCGGAATCGAGTGGTGATACTTCGCGCCGCAGGAGCATTATGGTCGGTGCCTTGGTTCTCGCCGTCGTCGTCGCGGCGGGGGCTTTCTTTTGGCTTCGCGGGGCTCCTACCGGGAGCAAAAAGGAGGCAGAGCAGCCTAGCGCGGAGCCAATCGGAATCGTGAATGTGGCTCGCGCGATGGAGGCTCATCCCCTTCGCGAGAAGCTCGTCGCTTTGTACGGCGAGCGTGATGAATTGCGCATGATGGTCGACTTTGACCGGGTGATGCTCGTCAAGTTGACTGCGCCGAAGGCGGCCAAGGAGCCTTTTGACGACGCCGTGAGGCAAAAGGAAAAGCAGCATGACATCAAGAACCATGGCGAGATGCTTGAAAAGCTCGCAGCGGCAGAGAAGGCTGACCGGGAGGCAACAAAAAAAGATTTTGAGGCGGCGCGGGACGAGATAAACGGCGAGTATTTCAACGAGATATTCAATATACAGATGAAGCTTGACAACGCTGAGGCGATGAAGCTCTCAAATGACACGGTTAAAGAGCTGGCGGCGAGGCTGCATGAATTGCAGAGAGAGCGCGGCGCGCGGCAGTATGAGCTGTGGCGCACTCATGAGAATGAGATAAAGGCGCGAAGCGAGGCTCGCGCCAAGGAGATGGGCATCGAGCTGGATGAGCTGAGAGCCAGGACAACAGAGGAAATCGCGGCCGAGGAGATGCGCAAGAAGGCCGAGGCTGACAGGCGCAATTTTGACGCCATGCAAAAGAACATGATGGAGAGAATAGCGACACGTCAGAAACTCGTGGAGCATCAGATGGATTTGAGCTCGAAGCAGCAAGAGATACGCTCGATGGAGCAGGCCATGATGGCGGACGTAAGGGCGAAGGCAATGAAGCTCGCGGTGGCTCATCATCTCTCCGCGGTGTTCGCGGCACCGGCAAGGAGCATTGGCTCGATTGTCCATGATGCGTTCCCTTATGGGGCACGGGCAAAGGAGAAAGCGGTCGTGACAGGGGGAACTGCCATTGACCTCACGGACGAGCTGACAGCGGAAATGAAAAACAAATAAGTGCCCATAAGCAATGGGTAAATTCAGTGGGAGTCTAAAACTCCCGCCGGACAAGTCTCATTTTATAAATTATTTGAAAAGGAAGTTGATATCCTAATGAATATTTCCAAGAAGACGTTGCTCACAGTTGCATTTTCGGCTTTTATTGCGGTGTTCGCCGCGGGATGCCAGGGGCCGCTCGAAAAGACAACTACCATAGGCTATTTCAAATCTGAGCGGGTCGACAAGGAGGCCGAGCAGATAAAGGCCATAGAGGACGAGGCTCAAAAGAAGATGCGCGAGATGCAGGATGAGTTTCTCGCGACATTGCAAAGCCGCCCTGAAATGACTCAGGAGGAGTTTCAGCAGTTCCAGCAGGAGCAGATGGCGAAGGCGCAGAGCTACACCCAGTCCTATCAGATGCAGATCCGCCAAAAGCTCGATGTCGCGCTTGATGCCATTTGCAGGGAGAAAAAGATTGACATCGTCATGGAGAACAACGCGATTCATAGAAATGTGCTGATGGGCGGCGTCGATTTGACTGATGACTTGATAGAGAAACTGAAGATCAAGGAGCAGAAGCAGGAGACTGCGACGCAGACAAGCGAGCAGGCCGAGCCGCAGGGGAGCGACGCGAAGCCTGCCGAGCAGGGCAAGGAGCAGAAATAATTATTTGCCCGATGATGATGGGTAAATTCAGTGGTTCCTCAAAACACTACTGAATAAGTCTCATTTTATTGTGTCAATAGGGGATAATGCCATGAAGAAATCACTAGCGGAAATTGCCAAGGCCGTAAACGGCAGGCTGGCCAATGAAAAAGACGGCTCAATCGTGATCGAGGGCGTCACTAATATAGAGGGGGCGCGGGCAAATTATATTGTGTTTGCCGATGACGCGCACGTCGAGGAGGCGAGGAAATGCGCGGCTGCGGCCGTGCTGCTCTCAAAGCAGGCGGACGGCTTTGAAAAGCCCGCCGTCTATGTCGATGATGTGCGCGCGGCTTTTGCGGCGCTTCTCAATATTTTCACGCCGCCCCTCAATTTCGAGAAGGGCGTCGATGACCTCGCGTATATCGGAAGCGATGTGAGGATTGGCAAGGATGTCACCATAATGCCTTTCGCCGTGGTCGATGACCATGCCGTTATCGGCGACAATGTTACGCTGTACCCTCATACATATATCGGCCAGTATACGGAAATCGGAAAAGACAC
>JAFTAB010000054.1 GCA_017458745.1 Schwartzia sp. (in: firmicutes)
ATCCCGATGTACGCCATCGCCCTCGATGTTTGACCTATCTCAAGGGCATGCTCGCTATACGTCAGGTTGCCGTATTTGAGTTTCAGATTGTCCTGGAGGGCATTCGATATGGCGTCGAGGCGGCCGTTGCCACGCGCCATGTAGGTCTCCTCCTTGCCGTCAATATTCATCGTTACCGTGCCGACTCTCACGCCGTTTGGCTCTTTCCTCAGCAAGAAATCAACAAGCCCATAAGGTTTTTCAACATTCACATACTCATTTTGGAATATATGATAAATCTCATCGGGCATGAGCTCCTTGTGGTTGTGGTCGGAGACGCTCTTGACGAAATACCCGAAATCCTCGCGCATTTTCTTTGGCATGACTATGCCATATTTCTGCTCCATTATGAACCCGACGCCGCCCTTTCCGGACTGGCTGTTGATTCTTATGACATCGCCGTCGTACTCGCGCCCGACATCCTGCGGGTCGATTGGCAAATATGGCACGTTCCAATGATCCGGGTCATTCTCTTCACGCCATTTCATCCCTTTCGCAATCGCGTCCTGATGGGAACCGGAAAAAGCAGCGAAAACGAGCGAGCCGGCATACGGCTGACGATCATGCACGTGCATTCTCGTGACCCTCTCATATATTTCCTGTATGATTGGCATACTGGAAAAATCAAGGCAAGGATCAACGCCAAGAGCGAACATGTTCATGGCGATTGTAACAATATCCGCGTTTCCTGTTCGCTCCCCATTGCCGAAAAGAGTCCCCTCTATGCGATCCGCACCTGCCAGAAGCCCCATCTCGGAGTCAGCAACGCCGCATCCCCTGTCATTGTGTGGATGAAGCGACAGCACAACATTATCTCTATACTTAAGATTCTGGGATATGTACGCCACCTGCATCGCGTATATATGCGGCATGGACATCTCCACTGTCACGGGGATATTTATTATCGCCTTATTGTCCGATGTCGGCTGCCAGACATCAAGCACCGCGTTGCAGACCTCAAGCGCATACTCGGGCTCCGTCCCGGTGAAAGACTCCGGCGAATACTCAAACCTGTAATTCGCGCCGGCCTCCTCGGTCAGCTCCTTCAAAAGCCTCGCCCCATCGACGGCAATCTCTTTTATCTCGTCCCTTGACATTCCAAAGACCTGCTCGCGCTGAGCGACTGACGTCGAATTATAAACATGAACAATCGCGTTTTTTACGCCATGGAGCGCCTCGAACGTTTTCTTTATGATATGCTCGCGCGCCTGCGTGAGAACCTGCACCGTCACGTCATCGGGTATCAAGTCCTCCTCTACGAGGCGGCGCAAAAATTCATATTCCGTTTCCGAGGCGGCAGGAAATCCGACCTCGATTTCCTTGAATCCTATCTTCACAAGCATTTTGTAAAACTCAATTTTCTCATCAAGGCTCATTGGAATGATAAGCGATTGATTGCCGTCCCTTAGATCGACGCTGCACCATACAGGCGCATGGTCGGGGTACTCCTTTTTTGCCCATGACAAGTCGCACACGGGCGGCATATAATACCCCTTTTGATATTTCTTGTAATTTTCCATGCCTCACGCTCCTATTATCATTTCACAACCATGACGGGTATGGAGGATTCCTCCATGACCTTTTGGCTGACGCTGCCAATCAGTGCGCCTCTGAATATTCCAAGCCCCCTGCTCCCCATTATAATCATGTCGGAGCCCAATTCACCGGCAAGCCTTATAATTGATTTTGCGACGTTGCCGCTCACGGAATGTGTCTCAGCCTTTACGCCCTCGGGTATTTTCTTTATAAGCTCGGCGAAAATAATAGCGCTCGGAATATCCTTGTTTATGTCACTCTCGACATAAACAAAGTCAAGCACTGCCCCGCATCTCGACGCAAAAAATATCGCCTCGTCTGTCGCCTTTGTGCTGCTGACCGAACCATCGACAGGCACTAAAATCCTATTTATTTTTACAGCCATGCTCATACCTCCTCCAAACTAATGAAAAATTATATTTTTATTCTATTCGCCAATATTATGAAAAATCCTGCAAAAATTTTTTATTTTATAAAAAATGAGGCTGTCGCACGCAAATAAAACGTGCGGCAGCTTTTTTGCAAAAAAATAACCCGCGAAGCAGGAAACTTCACGGGCTTTTGTTATGCTTTTATTGCAGCAAGCTCATGACCTGCGAGCTGTTCTGGTTCGCCTGCGCGAGCATGGACTGAGATGCTTGGGCGAGGACGTTGGCCTTTGTGTACTCGGTCATCTCCTTCGCCATGTCAGCGTCCGCCATTGTGCTAGCGGAATTGACAGTAGTTTCCTGCGCCGTCACAAGATTGTTTTCCGTGTGCTCCAATCGTTGACGATACGCCCCCATTCGGGTCATTTCGTTCAAAGTGTAACCGATGGCGTTGTCAATATCGAGAAGCATCTGGGCAAATTTGTTCATCGTCATCGGTTCCGTCTTGTCTGCAATGCGGTTGTCGTCAACACGCAGCCCGTCGATGCGCAGAGATTTTATGTGCATATCGTTGATGTAAACATTCAAAGCCTGGTTTGCCTTCGGCCCCGTATGGATGACCAAAGGATTTCCCCGTATGCCGTCCACGTTTTGGCGCGATGAAGAATAAGGAATATCAATGCCTGTATCGTCCGTCTTGATGCCATCATATATCCACATGGCCCAAGTATCCTGAGAAAGCACATATTTCCCGTCCGCAGTCTTTGAAATTTGGACATTATGCACATCGTCCATACTTGCAAAGGCTATGTTTTCTATGCCCACACCAAGATTGTCGTTGCCCGTTTGCAATGATGCCCATGTATTAAAATTGTCCGTAATACTTTTTATTCCCTCATACACGGCTCGCGGAATATCTGAAACGGTCGTTGCGCCGCCAATGCCGATGACGTATTCGTGATGCTCATAATACGGGTTAGCGGAGTTCCCGTTTTCATCATAAAGGGGATTCCCTTCCCCATCGTAAAAATCATCCGGGTCATGCAAAAGCAGCCCGCTGCCGATCGGCTGAGAAGCGTCAAAACGGATACTGACAAACTCCGCACATTGGCCGCTATACTGGCACATCATGGTAAGTCCTTGCCCGTCGAAATCAGCGACAGTTGCAGGCTGTCCATTGATCTGCGCGGCGGAAAAATCAAGCGTTACACGATTGATATTCCCGCTGCCCTGGCTTCCGACGGTGAACCCATCAAGCCCGATTGCCCATTCCCTGTCCTTGCGAATATTTTCATTATTACTATCGCAACCAATCAATGTGGTTGGAGACGTAATGGAAGAATTCCCCGGATCGGAAAGCCCCGCATCGAAAAGATTTGTGAGCGTATTCGCGTAGACGGTTCCGTTCGGGGTGCTGTTTACAATGCGTGCCGGGTCGAGCGTGCGGGTGCCACCGTACTCCTCGGCAAGCGTCCTGAAAACGTACTGTTCACGGGACGGTGAAAAATAGTCCCCGTTGAGCAGGATTCGCCCGTTGTAGGTCGTCGTCGAGGCGACATCGTCAATCGTCGCAAGGCACCCGTCAATTTCCTTTTGGATGGTCGCCCGGTCTGCGTCAGTGTTCGTGTCGTTCCGCGCGTTCAGCGTCAATTCCCGTATGGTGCGCAAATTGGTCAGAATGCTTTGGATGCCGCCCTCGGCGACGGCGATAAGCTTCGAGCCGTTTTGCGTATTCCGTATATCCTGCCCATAGGCGTTTTCCAGCACACGCAGGCGCACCGTTATCGCGTAGCCCGATGCGTCGTCCCCCGCGCCGTTGATCCGCTGGCCCGACGAGACTTTCTTGAGTTGCTTGCCGAGTGTCGAAATATTCTTGTTCAGTTCGCCCAACGACATCGCTACAGAAGCGTCGTTCATAATCGTCATAGCCATAGAGCATCTATTCCTTATCCCAAGACATTACACAAAATCCCTGTTATCTATATTATCGTATATTTTGCCGAAAAACTTAAGCGGTTTTTTTACAAAAAATATGGGTCAATCATTTTTCTTGTGGGATAAATAGAAAAATAGAGTCAGCACCTTGCAAATAAATATGGACCAGCCTATGCTATGGGAGTTGCATCTTGCCGGATGTACAAACTCATTCGCAAAGGCGGTCCATAAATGAATTA
>JAFTAB010000010.1 GCA_017458745.1 Schwartzia sp. (in: firmicutes)
CTCCATGCCCTGATAGGCATACGCGATCATATGAATCTTGTCATCGGGCAAAGCCCCGGCGTAGTAAAGCCTCGTCCCGAGCCGCGCTACCTCACGCCAGTTCTCATCATCGGCGGCTCGCTGCAGCTCATCTGTCTTTTCCTTGATTGATTTTCCATTGAATATCTTTTTCTCCCATTCCCCCCAAATCCTGCCATAGGCATCCTCCACGTCCGCCATGTAAATCTTGGGGTCAATCACCGCCGACTCCCCCATCCGGCGGCGTAGCGTCTGACGCAGGTCAACCAGCCGCTCAATGTCATTCGCAAGCGCGACAGCCTTCTCCGCGTATTCATCGTATGTCTCGGCGATGAGGTCGTCAAGCCCAATATTCGTGAGCAGGCTCGCGCCGAACCTTTTGTGATGGCTCGACGGCCTCCCCGTCATAGTGACGACAGGGACACCCATATAGAGCGCGTCGCAGGTCGTCCCCCCTCCGGGAAATGGATATGTGTCGAGTGCTATGTCGATCTCGTTGTACGCATTGTAATAATCAGCGGTGTACCCCTCCAGCTTGACGCGCTCGCGGGAGATACCGGCTCCCTCAAGCCGAGCGAGCATATCCTCCCTCAGTTTCTCATCTTCGTACGCCTTGGCTTTCAAAAACAGGCACGAGCCATCGACCGAGTTCAGGATTTTGCCCCACGCGCTTATCATATTGTCGGTGATCTTCTCCGCCTTATTGAGGCAACCGAAAATGACATGACCCTTTTTCCTGCACGGCAATGCTCCAAACATCGGCATATCGCCAAATATGTTATAGCAGAAATGCGAATGTGGGAGCCTAAGCAGTTTCTCGCTGAAAAATATTTCCTCGCCGTCGGGCGCGGTGTGCTTGTCAACGAGGAAATAATCCATGTCCTTTAGCCCCGTCGTCTCATAATACCCGATGCCGCATATCGCGACAGGCGCAGGCTTATAGCTCATCACATTCAGCTCATTGGACCCGGTGTGCCCAGCAAGCTCAAACAAAATATCAATCTCATCGTCATGGATTATCTTTGCCACGTCGCCTGCCGGAATGTCCTTCACGTTTCTCCACACGTCAGCCGCACATTCAAATTCCCTGCTCACTTTGTCTTCAGCGCAATTCGCGTAGCCATACACCTCAAATCTATTTTTATCGAATGCGAAAAAGAAGGCTTTTGCAAACGACGAGACCACGTGACCGCAGAAATCAGGCGATATGTACCCGACCCGAATTTTTTTGTGGCGGCGTTTTTCGTCATGCGGCGAATGCCTGTATCTCTTTATTTGCCTGACAAGGTTATCGTATTTTTTTGACTCCTCAAAAAATTTGTCACGCGGTATATCCTCGTAGCCGAGGCAGAAAAGATAATTGCTGTAGTCCACGAGTTTCCCGTTGTCAATGTCCTTGTGCTCGCTCGACAGGCGATAATCCTCAGCCGCGCTGCCGTGGTCTCCGAACTGCGAGTATATGTCGGCCCGCAGATGGTACGACGCGCCGCGAACCCAGCGCACAAGGCTCTCATCATCAAGAGCCTTATTTACCAAGGTGAACGCTCTATCATATTCCTTCGCTATGAAAGCCGCCGACGCCGCAAGAAAATAATCATATCCCGTGACGTTCCCGGTTGTCATCAGCGTGTGAACGACTTCATCGGCACGTCTCGCGTCAATTCCGTCAATATATATAGCGGCAATTTTTCGCAGGAGATCGCGATTTTCCACGTGGGCCGCCATCACGAGGTCTATCACGGCGAGGAGCTGCCTCCTGTCCCCGTCCGCCTGCATCCGCGCCGCGAGCTTCATCAATTCATTTGCCTCGCTGTAGGTCGGCGGATTATCATTCAGTTTTCTGTCCTGCTCGGCGACAAAATCGTCATATATCCTCTCATACGCGCTTTCCACGTCTTTCATGTACTGCCCCGCGTCCATCAGGGGCGACCTCTGCATCATGCGCCTTATCGTCTTGCGCATCACCGAGAGCAGTTCCATGTCATTTGCCAGTGAGATTGCCCTGGCCGCATACTCATCCACAGTCCGAGCGACAAGCTCCGCCATCCCCATATTCGCCATGAGGCTCGCGCCGAATCTGCCGCCGTGCGTGGCCCCCGCGAGTGTCACGAGCGGCACGCCCATATAAAGCGCGTCGCACGAAGTGCCGCCTCCCGGGTACGGGAATGTATCGAGCGCTATATCCACGTCATTGTACTCCGCGAGATAATCGCGTGTCAGCGGGCGCATCTCCACTCTGTCTATGTCAATGCCCGCTCTTTTGAGTCTCTCGATCACATAGCCGCGGGTATCATCCCTCGCGAACACCCCCGCCTTCAGCAAGAGGCGCGAGCCGGGCACCCGCTCCATGATAATTCGCCACGTCCCCAGCACATCATCATTCACCTTTGTGAAATTATTAAAGCTGCCGAAGGTAATAAAGCCATTTTTGGTGCATGGCGCGTCGCCGATGTCGGGCGCGCGATAAAGAGGCGCATAGCAAAAATGGCTGCGCGGCAAAACCAGCAGTTTCTCGGTGAAAGCCTCCTGCTGCGCGGGGCTGTCCCCATCACCGTCAAGGAACACGTCGCCGATGAAATAGTCAACAGCCGAAAGCCCCGTGGACGCGAACTAGCCGATGCCGCTCACTATGATTGGCGCAGGCTTA
>JAFTAB010000055.1 GCA_017458745.1 Schwartzia sp. (in: firmicutes)
CGCGACCCCTATGACCTGCACGATGAGGAAATCCGCGTTTCCCGAGTAGAGGAGGCCGTCCTTTGTCGCGAAAAGGCCGGTCAGTATCGTGCCGAGCGCGCCGCAGCAGCCATGCACCGCGACCGCGCCGACGGGGTCATCAATCATGAGCTTTTGGTCTATGAACTCCACCGCGTACACGACGACGATGCCGGCGATTATGCCTATGATGAGCGCGCCGGACGGGCTGACGAGGTCACATCCCGCCGTTATGGCGACGAGTCCTGCGAGCGCGCCGTTGAGCGTCATCGAGACATCGGGCTTGCCGTAGCGAATCCATGTCACCGCCATTGCCGTCATGGTGGCGGCGGCAGCCGCCATGTTAGTGGTGACGAAGATTAGCCCCGCTGATTCCAGCGTCTCGTTTCCCGTCATTGAGACAGTGGAGCAGCCATTGAATCCGAACCACGCGAACCAGAGTATGAAAACGCCGAGGGCGGCGAGCGTCAGGCTGTGGCCGGGTATGGCGTTGACGGAGCCGTTGTCATTGTACTTTCCAATCCTCGCGCCTATCATTCTCGCTCCCACGAAAGCGCATACGCCGCCGACCATGTGGACCGCGGTCGAGCCCGCGAAGTCATGGAACCCCATCTCCGAGAGCCAGCCGCCGCCCCAAATCCAGTGCCCCGAGACTGGGTAAATGATGAGGCTGATGAGCAGACTGTAAAGGCAGTACGTTGAAAATTTCGTGCGCTCCGCCATCGCGCCCGAGACAATCGTCGCGCTCGTCGCGCAGAAGACGGTCTGGAATATGAGATAGGCCATCGGCGGATAGCCCGCGCCGTCCGTCTTGAAATTCGTTACGAAAAAGTCAGGTGCGCCGATTATTCCTCCTATGTCGGAGCCGAACATCAGGCCGAAACCGATCACCCAAAATGCAATAGTGCCGATGCAGAGGTCGAGGACATTTTTCATGACTATGTTGCCCGCGTTTTTCGCTCGGGTGAGCCCCGTCTCCACCATCGCGAACCCCGGCTGCATGAAAAACACAAGCGCTGCTCCGAGGAGCACCCATATCGTGTCGGCAGATGAATAAGTCACCATGATAAGCACTTCCTTTGATTTTTTTGAAAACAAAAAGCGCCTGACACGGAAAGCTATTTCCGATGTCAGACGCCATTGTCCTCGTATTGTTTTTTTTGCCCTTGGCGATTGGGTCACCAAAAACATGTTTACATGATAGCGACGTTTTTGTGATATGTCAACAACTTTTGTAAAGTATTTTGTATACATCATTGTTGTTGCGACTTTCGTTTGCGCATTTCATACGAAAAACAATTCAATATGATTCGATGCATTCCTAAAAGAGCGCGCCTTGAATTTCCCAATCGATTTATTCTTGAAAAAAATAGACAATTTGATACAATAATAAAAGACACAAAAATTCGTTGTCCGTTTTCGGTTATGCGCGAGTTTTGGCGGCAAGAGGAGCTTGCTGATGCATTTTTTCGGCATTGGCGGTTTTTTTTCGGTGAAATTTTGCTTTCGGGCGAAACGGGCTGCATAGGGATATGTCGTTTTGGAGGGAGATTTTTGTGAATCGAATTGTGACCCGTGAGGATCGTTGCACCGGTTGCAACAAATGCATCAATTCCTGCCCGGTGGATATGGCGAATGAGGCGTACATCGCGGCCGACGGCTCGCGAAAAGTGCGGGTGGACGATACCTACTGCATCCACTGCGGGGCTTGCCTGTCGGCCTGCGACCATGACGCGCGGGATTACGTGGACGACACGGACAGTTTTTTTCAGGATCTGGCGGCGGGGCAATCCATTTCCGTGGTGGCGGCGCCGGCGGCGCTGGTGAATTTCGACGACGCGGAGCGGCTTTTCGGATGGCTGAAATCCAAGGGAGTCAAGCATATCTATGATGTCTCCATGGGCGCGGACATCACCACTTGGGCGTACTTGCGCGCAATAGAAAAGTATCATCTCGATTCTGTCGTCGCCCAGCCTTGCCCGGCCATCGTCAATTATTGTGAGCGGTATATCCCGGAGATCCTGCCGCAGCTTTCGCCCATGCAAAGCCCGCTGATGTGCCTGGTTGTTTATCTCAGGAAGTACATGAACGTGACGGATAAATTGGCATTTTTGTCCCCCTGCGTGGCGAAATCGGACGAGATAAGCGATCCGAACAATCGCGGCCTTGTCCAGTACAACGTGACTTTCAAAAAATTGCAGGAAAAAATCGCCCGGGAGGGCGTGAACCTCAGGCAATATCAGCCTGCGCCCTTTGAGGGAATGGAGGCGGCGATTGGCCTCACTTACAGCCGTCCCGGGGGGCTCAAGGAAAACATAGCGGTGACGAATCCCGAAATATGGGTGCGGCAAATCGAGTCTCCGAAGCACGCTTACCCATACCTGCGGCAATACTTGGAGCGCAGACGCCGCGGGGAGCCGGTGCCTACGGTCGTCGATATCCTGAACTGCGGCGAGGGCTGCAACAAGGGGACGGGAACCCTCCGAAGCCTTGCCCTCGATGACATTGATGCCCAAACGAACCAAAGGAAAAGCGCCAAAACGGAGGCGAATGTCAAAAAGACGGAGGCGGGGACGGAGTATGCGCCCTACGTATATTTCGACGAGCACCTGAACTTGGAGGATTTTCGCCGTTCCTACACGGCGAAGGATGTGCACGGCTTTTTCGAGGACGGGGATTTGGAGGGCACTTTTCAGAGCCTCCACAAGAACACGCCGGAGTCGCGTAAAATCAACTGCTTCGCTTGCGGCTACGGGAGCTGCGAGCGGTTCGCCCAAGCCGTCAAGTGCGGCAAGAATGTCCCGTACAGTTGCGTGGACTACGAGCGCAATCGGATTCTCGTCGCGGAAAAGGATCAGCGGCAAGCGCGCCTTTCCGGCAAGGTGAAGAATATCATCGACGCCATTCATCAGGTGGCGGAGGGGAGCAGCGAGAACGCCAAGCACGTCAGCGACATCTCGCGGCAGATCGAGGCCTTGGCGAAGGCATCGGATATGCTCAAGAACAGCGCGGATCTAGTTTCGGACAAGATAGGGGAATTTGCCTCTTCCTCCAAGGACATCATGAAAATCGCGGGGCAGACTAACCTTCTCGCGCTGAACGCCGCCATCGAGGCGGCTCACGCCGGGGACGCGGGGCGAGGCTTCGCCGTGGTGGCGGAGGAGGTCAGGAAGCTCGCGCAGGCGTCCAATGAGACGGTGCTGGAAACCCAGAAGAGCCAGCAAGCGGCGGCTGACGGCGTGAAAGACATGACGGAGGCCACTGACCGCATGGACTCGGAGGTCAAGGCCATCAATGACTTCATCCAGCAAATTTCCGCGGCGACCCAGGAGGTGTCCGCCCAGTGCGAGGAAGTCTCGGCGACGGCGGCTTCAATGCTTGACGAGTAATACCCATATTGACGAAGAGGTTCTCTGCGCGCCCCTTGGCAGCGGAGAACTTTTTTTCAACATGTACCAATAAGTCTCCCGATTCTATAAGTGGGAACTTAAAGCCTATATCGCGTGGGCGGGGGCGGAGCTAAGCGGTATCCCCCACCCGCAAGAGGTCAATCCACGCGATACAGGCTTTTCGTGCTCCTCAATCTATCGTCGTGGATTGAAACAATGTCAAATCTCATGGCATTTTTCCGTGTTGTATTATGTATACTTCATGTTTTGGCGGCTTTTCGTTTGCACATTGCATACGCAAAACAATTCAATACAATATGCAAAGGGTGTGCCTTGAATTTTCCAATCAAGGCACATTTTTATTTTTCTTGCGGCTATTATTTTTCGTGCAAATTTATTGCATAAAAATTCATTGATTGAGATATTATTCATTTACTTTTTCGGTCGGCGGGTGAAGCGAAAGCGTATGGTTTCTTTTTCAGAAAACAGGCGGGGTCGGAAGTATTGACATGGAAAATGTGAATTTTTATAATTGTACATGCTTACAAACAATATATAGATGTATGCTTCATCGGAGCATGAGAATATTATTTTTCGTGCGTTCCGCATTTGAATGA
>JAFTAB010000056.1 GCA_017458745.1 Schwartzia sp. (in: firmicutes)
GCATTTCCTTTGGCATCTGAAGGAGGTAAAAGCGTGGAAAAACGGGAGACAATGTGGGAGGCGTATGTGAGCCGAGGGCTGAGCCGCCGCACTTTCCTAAAGGGGTGTGTTGCGCTGACATCGCTGATGGGCCTCTCCACGGATATGTTCAGCAAAGTTGTGGAGGCTGCGGAGACAAAGCCTCTACCTGTCGTGATATGGATGCACGGCCACGAATGTACCGGGTGCGATGAGTCGTTCATCCGCTCGGCGTCGCCGCTCGCGTCGGATCTTGTGTTGACTAATATCGCGCTTGAGTATGACCATCTTTTGAGCGCGTCATGTGGCGAGCCTTTTGAGAGGCATCTTGAGGAGACGGTGCGGAAGTATTACGGTCAGTATATTCTCGCGGTCGAGGGCGCTGTGTCCACCACGAATAATGGCACATACTGCATGTCGGGAGGCAAGCCTTTCGTTGACAATTTCCAGAACGTCGCCAGGGGGGCGGCGGCTATCATCGCTTATGGCTCGTGCGCGGCATACGGCGGGGTGCAGGCGGCAAAGCCGAACCCGACAGGCTCCGCCGGGATATCTCATTATGTCGGCACGAAGCAGGTTGTCAATGTCCCCGGCTGTCCGCCGATACCCGAGGTCATGACGGGCATCGTCATGCACGTCGCGCTCTTTGGCAAGCTGCCCACGCTTGACTCCGATGGGCGTCCACGTCAGTTTTATGGCAACCGCATCCACGACACATGCTATCGTCGTCCGTTCTTCGACGCGGGCATGTTCGCCGACCATTTCGATGACGCGGGAGCGAAGGCGGGCTGGTGTCTCTACAAGCTCGGCTGCCGCGGACCCGAGACTTATAATTCGTGCGGCAATCTCCGCTGGTGGCAGGGCATGAGCTATCCCGTCCAATCTGGTGCGCCGTGCATCGGTTGCTCCAACAAGGACTTCTGGGATTCGGGCGCGTGCTTCTCGGAGCGTCTGCCCAAATACGGGCCGCTGCCCGATGTCGATATCATTGGGGCGGGGCTTGCTGTCGCGTCGGCTGCCGGCGTCGCCGTGCACGGGGCGCTCTCGGTCGTGCAGAAGCAGAAGCGCGATGAGGAGGAAGCAAGGGAAAATGAAGGAAAGCAGGTGGCAGGCAAATGAAACATATAGTTGTTGACCCGGTTACCAGAATAGAAGGCCATCTGCGCGTCGAGGCTCAAGTCGATGAGGGCACGGGCAAGGTGCAGGATGCTCTGTCAAGCGGCACTGCATGGCGAGGACTTGAGCTCATAGTGAATGGCCGTGACCCGCGCGATGCTTGGGCTTATGTGCAGCGAATCTGCGGCGTCTGCACGACGGCTCATGCGCTCGCGTCCGTGCGCGCCGTTGAGGATGCTCTCGGGATAAAGATACCGAAGAACGCGAATTATATCCGAAATATCATGGCAGCGTCGCTGACGGTGCAGGATCATATCGTCCATTTTTATCATCTGCACGCGCTCGACTGGGTGAGCCCCGTGGCCGCGCTCTCGGCTAATCCCGATGCGACTGCCGCGTTGCAGAATACTGTGCTGAATACATATCAGCTCCCTCTCCGCGGCCCGGTCGAGATGGAGACGGAGGCTTTCGCGAAGGAATTGCCCCGCGCCACGCCGATGTATTTCAAGGGGATACAGGACAGGGTAAAGAAAATCGTGGAAAGCGGGCAGCTTGGCATTTTTGCTGCGCAGTGGTGGGATCATCCCGATTATAATATACTGCCGCCGGAGGTTCATCTCATGGCGGTCGCTCACTATGTCGAAATGCTCGACAAGCAGCGCGAGCTGGTGACGCCTCATGTCGTTTTCGGGGGAAAGAATCCTCATCCGCATTATCTCGTCGGCGGAATGCCGTGCTCCATATCGCAGGATGATGGCAATGCGCCTATCAACACGGCGCGTCTCGCAATCGTGGATCGAGCAATCAATCTCGGTCGCACGCTCGTCAATCAATATTATCTGCCGGACCTGCTCGCGATCGGCGGGATTTATGCGAAGGCCGGCATGGTCGATGGCGGGGGGCTTGCGAAAGAGCGCGTGCTCGGCTTCGGGCAGTACCCGCTCGATACATATTCCGGCACATCGGACGGCGGCTATTTCAAATCGCTTCTGATTCGATGCAACGGAGTCGTGGAGAATTTCGCGTCCGGCGCGGAGGCGGCGAAATTCACGGAGCTGCGTGCGGAGGATTTGGCCAATCCCGATGTTTTCGGTGAGAATACCGTGCATGGCTGGTATGAGTATGAGTCGAAGGAGGGCGACGCGAAGGCCATTCATCCGTATGACGGGCAGACAAAGCCGAAGTACACTGGGCCTAAAGTCGGAACGCCGACTGATTGGAAGGAGCTCGATGAGAAAGGCAAATACTCGTGGCTGAAGACCCCGCTCTGGCGCGGCAAGATGTGCGAGGTGGGCCCGCTCGCTCGCTACATTATAATCTATACAAAGGCAAAGCAAAATCTTCTGCCGGAGATTACATGGGCCGAGAAGATGATGGTCGACCAGATTGATGCCGTCTCAAAGGTACTCAATATACCGCCCCACGTTTGGCTGCCGACGATGCTTGGCCGCACGGCCGCGAGGGCACTCGACTGCCAGCTCAACGCGGAGATAAGCAAATTCTTTTTTGAGAAGCTCATATCTAATCTCAGGACTGGGGACTTGACCGTCGCCAACATGGAGAAATGGGAGCCGTCGTCGTGGCCGTCCAAGGCGAAGGGCGTCGGCCTGTACGAGGCACCGCGAGGCGCGCTCAGCCACTGGGTCAATATCGAGGGCGGCAGCATCAAAAATTATCAGTGCATTGTGCCGACGACGTGGAACGCGTGCCCGCGCGACGACAAGGCGGGGCACGGCGCATACGAGCAAGCGATGATTGACACGCGCGTCAAGATCCCCGACAAGCCGCTTGAGTTGGTGAAGGTCATACGCTCGTTTGACCCGTGCATGGCGTGCGCGACGCACCTTTATAACACGAAGGGCGAAAAGATTCGCGTCGTGACGACGGACCCATACGGCGGCGGAATATCTCCTGATTGCGCCGACATGTGAGAGGAGGGGGGAATCATGCAGGTAGTACAAAGAAAGATATTCTATCTATTCAGCCCGTTCCTCAGAATCTTCCACTGGATAATGGTCGACGCTATTATCGTGATGTTCGTGACCGGCATCCTGATAGCGAAACCTCCCGAGATAAATGCCATCGAGCCAGCCCAGTCGCTGCTCCTGATTGACATAATAAGGAAAATTCACTTCCTCGCGGCGTTCGGGTTCTGCGCGTCAATCATATTTCGCATATACGGCTTTATCATCAACAAGGGCGACCGTCTTTTCCCGCGTTTCTGGGAGGGGCACTTCTACGCAGAGACTATTGACGTCGCGCTTCATTACATGCTGCTGAAAAAATCTCACAAATCATATCTTAGAAATCCGCTGGCGCGGATGTCGTACTTCGCCCTCTATGTTCTCGTGGCGATAGAGATACTGACGGGCTTCGCGATGTACAACATGACCGAGCCGAATGCGATAGGGGGAGTGCTCTTTGGCTGGGTGAATACGGTGCTCGGCGGCGAGATGATGACGCACATCGTTCATCACTTCGTGGCGTGGGCTATAGTGCTGTTCGCGTCGGGACATCTTTACATGGTCACGCGCGCTGAGTTCATGGAGGGCGAGTCCGAGGTATCGAGCATGTTCGCCGGCAGCAAGATACTGACGCACGACCCCATTGACGCGAATGAGTTGGAATAAGTCAAAAAAGTTATTTGAGGTGATGCTTTGATGTGCAAGGAATGTGGCTGCGGCGAGGCGAACGGGAACACAAAATTGCAGTTCACCGCCACGGGGTACAATGAGGAAAATGCCAAGAAGGTCGAGAAAACCCTCTTGGGGCTCCCCGGAGTGATGTTTGTCCATATTCACGCCGATGAGGGCGAGACATGGATAGACTACGACCCGAAAAAGACGAAGATGAAGGAAATAATGAAAGTCCTCGATGACAATGGAATAGATGCCGATATATGAAAGACAAATAAAAAACTCTGCCGAAAGAATTACGCGGCAGAGTTTTTTGATGGCGATATTGATGGCTAGTCCTTGAACTCGTTTATGACATAAAAAGTGCCCTGGGTGTGGAGGCAAGACTCGCCGCTCTCGTCGTAGACGTCGCCGGTGCATACCATAGTGTGGCTGCCGTTGTGGATGACCTTGCCCACGGCGTATATGCGCGCGCCCTCGGGGATGGCTTTCATGCAGTTAGTGGTCATGTCGAGCGTCACCACTTTTTTGTTGCAGCCGAAGCACGCGCCGCCCATAGCGACATCGGCCATGCCTGACGTGAATCCGCCGAAAGCGATGTGATACAGATTAGTGAGTCCCGGAGTGACGACTGAATCAAGTCTCATATATCCCCATCCAATTTCCGTGAGCCTTATCCCGAGGGTGCTCAAAAATGGGTTGGCCGTGTTGAACTCGTTTATGTGCTCAATCACATAGCGGGCTATGCGGGGGTCCTCAATGATTTTTACCTTGCTGTCTTCAGCCATGCACTTGCATTCCTTTCCGAAATATTATATATCTGCTATATTATACATTTTTGTTCACATTTTACAAGGCTGTTGGGAAAAGCAAAAACGAACAAAATGTTTTTTTCGCGGGAACGATTTTTTGAGCAAGGCGAAAATTATGAGAAGAAAAATGAAATTTTTTGCAATCAGGAGAGGATTTTTATTGTCGGATTTTACGGGTAATATGTCCTATATGTAACAATGTAAAAAAGATGAATGTTTTATGAAAATGGAGCGTGCATGGTGAAAAAATCATGCTTGCTATGCTTATGAGTTATAGTTGCTCAAAAGGAAAAAATTGACATAAAAACACAAAATATAGGGGTTTTTGATATTCAATGCGAAACGAATGAATTGCTTTTTGTAAATTGTCAAAAAAAGTGAAGAATGCTCATAATCCGTCTTGACTATGAGCCTCAATCGTGATATCCTATTGCATGGGAAAGATTGGTGTGATTTTTGTTTCATCGACGAGATAAAATTCTTTTTGCGTGTGCGAGTGACAAACGGGATTAGATAGTCGATGATGCAATGCGCATCAAATAAAGATCCGATGGGATCTAAATTAAAGGAGGTTTTTTAATGGTTGGAAAGGATGACATTCTTGATCGTGTCCGCAATAAGGCTTTGCAGGATAAGATCGTGACGGCTGAAGAGGCCGCCGAATTTATCAAACCCGGAATGAGCATAGGGACCAGCGGATTCACTCCGTCCGGTTACCCGAAGGCTGTTCCTCTTGCACTTGCGGAGCGCATGAAGAAAAATCCGTTCAAGGTCAACATCTGGACGGGTGCCTCTGTCGGCCCTGAGCTCGACGAGGCTCTTGCAGGGGTTGACGGCATTGATTTCCGTATGCCTTATCAGACCAACAAGGTCATGCAGAAGGCTATCAACACTGGAAAGGTCTCCTATTGCGATTTGGATTTGAGCTCCTCGGCGCAGATGGCTCGCTATGGCTTCATGAAGGGCAACAAGATTGACGTTGCTATCGTCGAGGCCGCTGCTATCACCGAAAACGGCGACATTATTCCGACGACTTCCGTCGGCAATGCGCCTTCGTATGTCAAGACTGCTGACGTCGTAATCGTTGAGGTCAACACCAC
>JAFTAB010000057.1 GCA_017458745.1 Schwartzia sp. (in: firmicutes)
ATGTCAATCTCGCCATCGACATCGGTAAGCAAAAGGGCGTTGCCATTCATCGAGAGCGTGAGCTCACCACGCTCCATCGAGACAACGCCGCCGAATCCGCTCGGCTCGCTGTCCTCCTGCAACAAATCCTCATAGTTCCACTTGCCGTCATCACGCTGCGTCACATAAATTTGAGGCCGATTGATGCTGACACTTGAGACCGCCTTTGCGGGCTTATCATTGAGCATGCCAAAAAAGCTGAACCCGACATCGGCGGATTCAGCTTTGAGTATTATTTTATCCTGTTTATCCAACACAATTATATCCGAGACAGTCAGCGAATGAAGCGAATTTAGGCGTACTGTCCCTATCCCCACATGACTGCCGAGCAGCTCCGAGCCCTTGTCCGTAGCCAGCTCGCCCATGTTCCTCATGAAGTCCTTCGTGCCGATATAGTACCATCCAAAAACAGAAAGCACCAAAATAGCACATATAAAAATCCCTGCGCCGACCGCCAGAGATTTGCGGCTCATCTATATTCCTCCATCGTCGTAAAATCTTTTTTATCCGATGCCAACGGGCGCAAGAACTCCCGCATTTTAAGCGGCAGATAAGCGCCCGCAAGGCAATGGATAAATTCGACTAAATTCAGTGGCAGTCTAAAACTCCCACTGAAAAAGTCTTATTTTATCCGATGCGCTCTCCGTTGCCGCCGGTCACATTGCGGCTTCCTGTGCTGCCTGTTCCCCGTTTACCGCAGTAACAGCCTCATCGACTGCCTCGGCATTTCTAGTGACATCAGGCTCAACGCTTTGCGACGGTCTCTCGAGATTAGTCATCTCCGTCGAGCGCGGCTTTAGCACGGCGACATCCCCGGCCTCGTGATTGTTCGACGTATCCTTCGACTCCCTCACGGGCACCTCATTTGATACCTCGCCATAATTATACGGCACCACGTCAAGCTCCACCTTTATGCCCATGGCCTTATCCAGGGCCGCCTTGCCTGTGTTGTAATTGTAGAGCGCCGTGATGTAGTTAGTCTGCGCCGAGATAAGAGCCTGCTCCGCGTCCATGACATCGACGTTGGTACCGACGCCGGCACTGTAGCGAACCTGAGCTATCTTGTAATCCTCTCTCGCCTGATCCACAGCCACCCTCGTCGTCCGTATATTTTTCTCGGCCGCCTGAAGATTCAGAAGAGCCGTCTGCACATCGAGCTGTATCTGCTCGCGGCACTGCAGGAAAGCCTGCTCAGCCTTTTTGACAGCGGCCTTCCGCTGCATGACCTGAGCCTCAGTCACATTATTATCAAAAATATTCCAGCTCGCGCTTACACCGACAGCCATTGTGTCGTTGCTCGTATGATTCGTCTTGAAAGGCTCGTCTCCGTCAAACACGCGCGACGCCGCCGCCGAAATTTGCGGACGATATCCGGCCTTGGTCGCCTTCATCTGCGATTCGGCCTGCTTCAGCGCCCGCTCATACGCCAGCCCGTCGGGACGATGCCCCAGCGCATACTCGACACAGCTCGGCAGCGAAAGGTCATACTTCACATAAGACAGTTCCTCGCTCGCGACGACATTGGTATACGTAGGCAGCCCCACGATATTATTGAAAGTCGCAATTGCAATATCATAATCATTCTGCGCGTTGACAAGGCTCTGCTGGGCATTGGCCAGCTCGACCTGAGAGCGCAGCACATCGGATTTCGCGACCGTTCCGACACGATACTGCGCGTTGACGTTCTCAAGGTGAGCCGTGAGCGTTTCAACGGACTCCTGATTTACCTGTATCAGGTTGCGCGTCTGAAGTATCCGATAATACGCCTCCGTCGCAGAATTTTTTATCGTCTGGCGCGCATTCTCAAGCGACAAATCGGCAACATCGACGCCGAACTCGGCTGCCTCGATGGTGTTCTCTATGCGTCCGCCCGTGTACAGCGGGTACTGGAGCGAAAACGAATTATAAAACTGGCGGTCATACTTTATGTCCGTCTGCCCCTCGTCATAGGCCCTTTGGGCTGCCGCGTAGGTCTGTCCTCCGAGAGTCGTGGCTCTGCCGCTCCATGACAGCGTCCATCCTGCGTTGCGGCGCGCCTCATGCTTTGCCCACTTCGCCGAGCTCAAGTCTTCCTGCGATTCCTTGATAGTGCGGTTATTGAGCAGCGCCATGTCTATGCTTTCCTGCAGGGTCATATATACCGTCTGCGGTTTATAAGCAGGCGGCACAGCCTCGGCGAAAGCGACAGACGATAATGACATGCTCATTATGCCGCCGGCGAGCAGCGCCGCGAGTTTCCTTGAAATTTTCCTTGCCTTTATTGATTTCACGCTGATTCCTCCCGATGAAAAACGCTAAACGCAGTACGAGCATAGCGTCTATTTATTATATACAAAGAAAAATAATCTTTCAACTTAAATAACAACTAAAATTCCTGTCGCAGTCCAAAATAAGTTGAACGGTGATGACGATTCGTCATGTCATTCACCTGACCGAACAGGTACGTGTCGCCTTTCAAGCGATAACGGACACGCCCTTTTAGCGCGACATCATTTATATCATACGCCTCGACAGTAAAGCGGAAATTCCCCGCGTCGGCATCAACCCCAAGCCCGACCTCGCTGTCCACGACGCCGGCCCTTGCGGTCAGCGCCCCCGCCTTCTTGCCAAGCTGGAAATTGAAATCATTTTCCTCGCCGATGTCATTAACCCCCACAAGCAGGAATTTATCCGCGCTTGGATAAAACCTGAGGTCGGCATTGACAGCCCAATGACTGTCCATGCCGCTGTACATAGTATCAATGCCCCCGGACAAATGAGCGCCGGACAGGCCGCCAAGCATATCGTTTGCCTTGGCCGACACCTCGCGGACATTGTGCAGTGTCTCGCGCAAATCCTCCGCCGTCTGCGGGTCAGTCACCACAGCCTCCAGGCTCGACGCCATATGGTCAATTCGTTTGCTTGCAGCATTGATATTGGCGATTGTCGCCTTGAGATCAGCGGCGACAGCTCCGTCGCCGGTGAACCCCTGAACGAGCGCATTCACTCCCGCCGTCGTGTTCATAAGATTGCGGCTCATCATATTCATATGATGCACCATCTGCGTTATCTCATCTTGATTCGACTGCGCGAGATTCGCCATAGTCCTTGTCAGCTTCTCTATGTTCAGCGAGGACTGGATGACAGCTTTCTGCATGTCCCTGTTGCCGAGCACGTCATTCATCGAGATCAGGAGCTCATGCACCTCCCCTATCGTTCTGTCGACCTGCGCCATGATTGAGTCCATGCTCTTCTCATCAACGCCGCGTATATAATCGCCGTCCGCGTAGTAATCGCCATTATCTGCTATCGGCATTATGCCGATAAATTTCTCGGTAAGTAGCCCGTCCTGGGAAATCTTTATGCGCGAGCCACGCGGTATTGAGACATCGCCTCGCACCTTGACCCTGACGAGCGCGGCCATCCCGTCATTTTCGACCGTCTCGACCGTGCCCGCGTCCACCCCGGCGAATTTCAGCTTCGCTCCGGGATTCAGCCCGGTCGCCTCGGTGAAAGAAATGTTCAGTCTATACTCGTCCGCGCCGAAAAAATGAAAATCATTTATGCCGATAATTATTCCCAAAATGAGAGCCACGCCTAAAAAAGTAAAAGCCCCGACTTTAGCCTCATTGCTCATGAAATCGCCTCTCCTAGAAATAGCGCCGCAAACAAAAAGCGAGCAGTGTCAAAAAGCCTGTTTTTTATTTTAACAATTTTTTTTGCTTATGTAAACAAAAAATAGTAAACATTTATTTACTATACCGACAAGAAGATTTTTCAACTAAATTTAATTATGATGTTTTTTGTCTACCCGCCTAAATAAAGCCCGCGCAGGAACGCCTTCACCCTTGGGTCGTTTATTCGGCGGAAATTGTCAACGGTGTCGACCGCTATGAGGTCGCCCTCGTATATCATGGCGATACGGTCAGCCACGTAGCAGGCAGTCTCCATGTCATGCGTGACGACTATCGAGGTCACTTTCAGCTTTTGCTGCATTTCCTTTATAAGCTCGTCAATCTTCTCCGTCATCACGGGGTCAAGCCCGGAATCAGGCTCATCGTAGAATACGATGGACGGCTCAAAAGCTATTGCCCTCGCGAGGCTGACACGCTTTTTCATGCCGCCCGAGAGATCATTCGGCATCGTCTCCGCCTCGTCCGGCAGGCCAACGAGAGCCAGCTTGTCCGCCACTATTTTTTTGATTTTTTCCTCGTCATAGTCCGAGTGCTCGCGCAGCCCGAACGCGACATTCTCGCCGACCGTCATCGAGTCAAACAGAGCCGAGTACTGGAACACCATGCCCATCCTTAGACGCACCTTGTCCAGCTCGTCCTCGGTGAGCCCGCTTATTTCCGTGCCGTCAATGTAATTCTCGCCGCTCGTGGGACGAATCAGCCCAATCCTCAGCCGCAGCAGAGTCGACTTGCCGGAGCCAGAGCCGCCTATTATGGCGATTGTCTCACCGTCATTTATTGTGAGATTTATATCGCGGAGCACCGACTTGTCTCCAAACGATTTATTTACATTAATGAGTTTTATCATATTGCACCATCTGCAAAATAATATAAAAAAACGTGGCCTATTTATAAATTATCATCGACAAAAAGACATTTGCGAAAAATATCATAATAATCGAGCTGACTACCGAGCGTGTCGTCGCCACGCCGACGCCCTCCGCGCCGTCGGGCGCCTTCAGGCCGCAGTAGCATCCGAGAATCGAGACTATGATGCCAAACACCGCCGCCTTGATAAGGCCGCCGGCAAAATCGTTCATTTTCAAAAAGACATCAATCGAATGCCAGAAAATAAATGAGCTGATGCCGGAACGCGCTGTCGCGACCACCCATCCGCCAAGGACGCCAATCATGTCGCCAAAAGCTGTGAGTATCGGGGCCATGATCATGCAGGCAATCATCCGCGGCACGACGAGATAGCCGACAGGGCTCGTCGCCATCACCTTCAGCGCGTCTATCTGCTCCGTCACCTTCATCGTGCTTATCTCTGCCGTGATGGCGGAGCCAACCCTGCCGGCGAGCACGACTCCCGCGAGCACGGGGCCAAGCTCGCGCCCTATGGCTATCGAGACGATGCCACCTATAGTG
>JAFTAB010000011.1 GCA_017458745.1 Schwartzia sp. (in: firmicutes)
TCCAGAAGCTCTTCGTAGTCATTCGCCCGGCCAATCGCCTCCGTGTCATCGAGGGACTCGTCAAACGCAAATATGATGCCCCTCTCGTAATCTATTATGCCAATATCGTCATAGCCCAGATCCGAGAGCTTCGTTATTATTTCATGCCTCAAAAGTGAAATCGTCACGTCGTAGATATAAATGAACGCCTCGATGTCACCCGACTGAAGCTCATAAGTGCTCACGGAAATCATCGCCCAGAAAGCATATTTTTCTTTTTTCGCATGCTTGAAATCCATGCTGAAAGTGCGCTTCCCTTCGTGGTAACGCGCTATGAGCTTCTGCCTGTCCAGCATCTCGGCAATCTTTTCCCTTTTATTGTCATCTACGACAGTCGAGAGCATGGCCTCCACCGCCGAATCATAGGTGCTCCCCTTCTTTATCTCCAGCACTCGGTCATCACTCATCGAGTGCTCAATCACCCAGTTGCGAGTGAGATTGCAATGCGCCCTAGCGACCAGGTTCTTCGGCGCCGCGCTGCCGAGGGATTTTTGCTCGTCCAGGTACATTCTCTCAAGTTTTTTCTGCTCGGTGATGTTCTGCGACATGCCGTAAGCGCTGTACGCCTTTCCCTGCGAGTCACGCAGCACGACATGGGTCAAGCGCTCAATCCGCACATTGTCGGAGCCCGGTATATGAACATGCAGGTCAACGGTGCCGGACTCTCCGAGGAGGACTTTTCTATAATGCTCGATACATTTTTTCCTGTCTTTTATCCCTATCCAGTCCAGGTACGCCTCGGGCATCGGGCCAATCCGCTCGGGCAGGCGAATAGACTCGCGCATAGAGTCGGCCGCATCGGAGCGCATGAAGTTAATAGTCTGCGTCTTCATGTCAAACTCCCATACCAGCACGTGCGCCATGCTGAGGGCACGTTCCAGCACCACGCGCTCGGCGCGCCTCATCGCCTGGAGCTGCCTCGACTTCGTGACATCGGCAAACGAGAGATAAATGCGGTCAGCGACGCCATCCCTGACGCGAACGCCGATGACATGGACATAGGCATAGCCGCCAAAAGCCCGCTGAATGCGGACAGTGCAAGAGAAATTTTTGCCGTCGGCAATGATAGCCTGCAACGATTTCCGAAAGATATCGCGATCCTGAGGCAGCACGAAAGGAAGTATCGCGTCGTACGGGCGCTTCTCCAGTGCCTCCCGCGTTATCCCGGTCATCGTGCCGAAATACCTGTTCATCATCAGGCAGCGGACGGACTGGCCCTCGCACTCATACAGGCACAGCCCCGCCGGGACATAGTCGAGGGCGTGGAGCAGTCGCTCATTTTGGCTGTTGCTTCGGCGCTCATTCGTCACATCATCAAAAGAGCCGACCAGCCCGACAATGCGCCCGTCCTCATAAACAGGCGACTTGCTCGCCACGATATCGCGCACTTCTCCCCGCGACACGCAGTGACCAAACGCGCGCTTGATCGTCTCCCCTCTCAGCACGCGTTCCTCATCCTGCTTGAATTTCTCTTCCTCGATGTTCCAACCCATGTCCTCGTCAGTCTTGCCGAGCAGCACCTGCGCTGACGGGAAGCCGTAGTAATCAAGGAAAGCCTGATTCACGCCCATGAACCGCCTCTGGGCGTCCTTCCAGAATATCGCCACCTGCGTTGTCGCCAGCACTTTCTCCAGCAAAAGGCTGGAGCGTTTTTTGACGCGCTCCTGCGAGAGGCGCATTTCCTCCTCGGCAGTGGCGTCGCTGTACGTCACATAATAAATCGTATGCTCGTCGAATTTTACGCTCTCTTCATCATAATCCGCAAAATCATCGGCCAGCCTTTTATTCTCATTCTTCTCGGCGGGAATTTCGATTTTCCTCGCCCGCGCCTGCGCCTTCACCAAGATGTACGTGCCGTCTCTTTTCTGGACGCGGAATGTCATCGGATAAATGGAACCGGGGTGCTGCACTATGCTCTTTTTCGCGCTCTCCAGCGATGCCACGTCGTCAGGATGAACCTTGACACGCAAGCCGCCATTGCCGTCCACGATCTCCTCGCGCATCATGCCCAGCATCGCTGCGTACCCGTCGGACATGGCAAGCAGACGAAAGCCCCATCCCGCCCACTCATAGGCGCAGAGAGGCACAGAAACGCGCTCCAGCGTCTCCCTCTCGATGTCAGAAAAAACAAACGGCTTCATTGTCGTTCTCCCCATCAAAAAAAATATCTGAAATATTTTCACTCACGCAACAAAAATAATCGCTGTTATATTTATTCTACATTTTCATTCCAAATCCTCTTTTGAACGCACAAATAAAAATATTTTAATTGATACCGGCATTAACAGGGAGCAGCAAAAAAATAAGGCCTTGCAATAATGCAAGACCTTGTCTGTCAAAAAATGGTCGGAGCGGCGGGATTTGAACCCACGGCCTCTTCCACCCCAAGGAAGCGCTCTACCAAACTGGGCTACGCCCCGACAAAGAGATATTATACACTTTTATCGAAATATTGTAAAGTCTAATCTTTTTTGGACGAGACATACGGCATTTCGCCCTGCCTGGTCATGCCCAAATCCTCGCGAGCGACTTTCTCAATGTAATGAGGCTCGTTCAGCCCGTCGCGCTCTCCCTTCAGCTCCCGGTTCCTCTGCTGCGCCGCTTCAAATCTCGCCTTTGCCGTCACGTAGTCCTTGTCCACGTTGTTAAGATGTGACTGCTGCTGAACGAACACGTACGAGAACCACCCACCGATTGCCAGCAAGAGAAGCACAAAACAGACACTTATGACGCCGGAGCGTTTTTCCCTTTTCATCGTGATGGCCTCCCCTCATTATCCTGCCCTATTTCTCTGACCACTGAAAATAATCAGTGCCCACTATCCTCCTGTACACCGAGCCGCACTCGTCGCAAACGAAATGATCCCATATATCGTCCATGAATGGCTTGCCGTCCACGAGCCTCACAGCCCCGCCCTCGACGTAGTCCATCATCTCCCCGCATCGCGGGCACTTGCATTTGTTATTCTCATCGCGCTTCAAAAGCGTCGGCGGAATATCGCCCGTCCTCACGAAATTTTTCGGCTTGGCTTTGCTCTTGTCCGCCTGAGCGCCCTCGAGATCCTCCTCCGTCTGAGGATAAGGGAGATAATATCCGCTCGTCATTATCTCGCGATAGTACACGCCGCAGCTGTCGCACTCATATTTGGGCTTAGTATTCTCCATGTCAACCTTGCCGTTGACGACGCGCACGGCGCCGCCGTCGACGAACCTGAATTTGCGATGGCACTTCGGGCATCTCCGCGAGCCGTCCGCCTCCTCCGGGAGCGGCACCGGCACCGACGCTGAATGGTCATTCTTGCGGGTCAGGGGCGGCGCCTTCTCGTCGGCAACCGGCAATTCATTTGCCTCATTTTTCTCTTCTTTCGAGTCAGGCTGCTTGCCGGGCTGCTCATCGGGATGCTCCGGCGCAAGCGGGAACACATCATAATACCCCGTGCTCATCACTTCACGGTAAAACGTCTGGCAATTATCGCACTCGTAACGCGGCTTATAATTTTCCATGTCAAGCTTGCCATTGACGACGGCCACCGCGCCACCGTCACTGAAGCGGAGCGGGCGGCCGCAGACTGGGCAGGGCCATGTGCCATCGTCCGTCGGCTGAAGCTTTCTAAGTGTCATATAAATCACCGTCTATAAAGACAGGCAGCATGACCGCCGACAAACGCGGCAGTCATCCCCGGTCAATATCGAAATTTGATTATCAATATATTTTACCATTTATTTTGCCACTATGAAATAGTGAATTTTCATAGATTATAAAAAATAATGGCTCTTTTACATTTTCTCCGCCAAAGTCTCGACTATCTCACGCGCGGCAGACGGGCGGCCAATCCTCATCGCTCTTTTCCTCATTATTTTTATTCTGTCGTCGTCAGTCAAAAGCTCATAAATCGCAGAAGTGAATTTCTCCGAATCATTCACCCATATCGCCACGCCTTCCCGCGCCGCATAGACGGCGTTCTGCGTCTCAGGCCCCGGTATAGGCTCATGCAGCAGCATCGGGAGACGCGCCGCCATCGCCTCGCTTATAGTGAGAGCGCCGGGCTTCGTGATGACGAATGACGACACGCCCATGAGCTCGCGCACCCTGTCGGTAAATCCAAACACCACGACATGATGATGCCCGCTCATCTCATTCGCGAGAGTCGTCGCCCTGCTGTATAGCTTTTCGTTTTTGCCGGTCACCACTATGACATCAAGGGATCGCTCGATTTTCGCCATCTCCTTGAGCGCCATGTCGACGCCGCCGAGCCCGAGCCCTCCCCCCATTATCAAAACGCAGGGACGATCCGCGTCCAGCCCGAACTCGTCGCGCACCCTGTCAGGGTCAATGGCAACGGAAAATTTTCTGCCAATGGGAATGCCCGTAACGAAAATCGTCTCATTGGGAATCCCCGCCGCCACCAAATCCATTTTCATCGAGGCCCTGGCGACAAAATAGGCATCAACATGATGATAAATCCACATCTGATGAACGGAGTAATCAGTGATCACCGTCGCCAGACCGAACTCATCGGGATGATTCCCCTTGCGCCACGAGGCCGCGCCCGCCGGAAACGGGTGCGTGCATATCACAAGATTGGGCTCATATTTTCTCGTGAGATTTTTTATATCGTGAGACGTTATCATGGAGACAAGGCTCTGCACCGACAAGCCGCCCGACTTGCCGCCGGTGAAGCGATACATCAGCTCATACAGATTCGGGATAAATTTCAGCATGAAAAGATAGCATGACTTCATGAAAGCCGTAGCCCACGAGACCTGCCACATAGTGAAATCCACGACCTCCACGAAGGCCCCGGGATTCACGCGGCGTATCTCGTCGGCTATCGCCTCGGCGGCCTTCATGTGACCCGAGCCTATTGACGCCGCGATCAAAAGTATTCTGTTTTCACCGGAAACATTCGCCATATCCATCCTGCCGCCACGACAAAAATCGGCTCATCTGCCGAACAGAGGAAGCCTCGACATCAAGGAAACGCTTAATACATTACTTGATTATTATATCACGAAAACTCCATCCAAAAAAGGCAATAAAAAAGAGCCGCCGCAATAAAGCGACAGCTCCCTAAAGAATCAATAAAATTACTTCAGAAGGTTCAGCGCCATTCCCTGCTGGTTCATGAACATCTTCTGCGCGAGGACAGCCATCTGATTCAGCGTGCTCTCCGATTTCAGCTTCGTGACCTCGGCTGCGATGTCGGTATCGCCCATGGTCGAGGCAGCCGCCATCATGTTCTCCTGCTGCAAAGTGTAGTTCGCAGCCTTGTACTCCAGATTCTGCTGCTGGGCGCCAATCGTCGTTGCCTGGTCGAGAGCCTCGTTCAGCGAGTCATCGGCCTGCCCCACGTTGTTTAGCGAGCTCTGCGCCGTGTTGAGCGCATTGGTCACCGTTCCAAGCGCGGCCTCCAGTCCCTGCTGCGATGAGATGTCAAGCGTGGAATTCCCGTTAGAGTCCACAAGGCCAAGCCCCTGCGCGGAGAGATTGCCCAGCTCCACATTCTTGTAGCCGTCAAAGCCCGCCACGGTCACGGAAGGGGTCGAGCCATCGAGAAGATTCTTGCCATTGAACTGAATACGCGAATTTTCATCAACAGTCGCAACCGTCTGATCAATGCTCCTCCTGAGAGTCGCGATGTCGCTGCCGCTGTTGGTCCCATTCGCCGCCTGCACGATCTGATCGCGCAGCCTCGTCAGCGAGTCCACGGTCGACTCGATGCCGCCCTGAGCCGTTTTCAGCATGGCATTGGCGGTCTGCGTGTTGCTGTTCGATTGCGCCGTCGCCCCGATATTTGAATTCATGCGTACAAGAATCGAATAATCGGACGGCCCATTCGCCGCGGATGGATACTTAGATCCAGAGGCAATCTTCCTGATGCTCTCCTGAGCCGCACTATGCGTGCGATTGATCTGATTCAAATAGCCCAATCCATTGATAGCCATAATCACCACTCCTTACAAAAAACTGAACAAACATCATCCTGATGAACACTCAAAGCACAGTGCGCCCATCCACGGGCACAATATCTTCATCTATATTTTAAAGGAAATGCAAAAAATGTTCAAGAAAAAACGAAAAAATAAGACATAATATCCATACATTTTTTATTGTTGCAAAAGATAAAATCATCTCCCCAAAAAATTTGACTCAGTTCCCTTAAATTTTTCATCTTTTCTAATTGAGTTTTGAACCACGAACATGGAGAATTGAAACCAATCAGGTTGACAATATGGTAAAAACACCATATCATATTGATGAAGGTGTTGCTATGCTAAATTTTACAGTACAGTTCTTTGAGAAGGATGACGGCTCATGTCCAGTCGAAGACTTTTTGGATTCGCTGGACGACAAGATGGCTGCGAAAGCCTACGGTATGATTGAACTGTTGGAAGAATATGGGAATGAACTGCGGATGCCGTACAGCGAACAGTTGGAAGACGGTATTTTTGAACTTCGTATCAAATATGGCGGCAATATTACGCGTATATTGTATTTTTTCTTCGTGGGGAAGAACATTATTCTGACGAATGGATTTATAAAGAAGACGCAGAAAACACCGCCTGGTGAGATCACTAAGGCGAAACAATACCGAA
>JAFTAB010000058.1 GCA_017458745.1 Schwartzia sp. (in: firmicutes)
CCTGACATCGTCGCCTCCAAGCGCGAGGATTAAAATATCGCCCTTTATGGCGTTTATTGCCGCCGCATATTTTTCCACGGGGTAACGGCAATTTTTCTTCGAGGAGCCGATTCCGAGCGAGATGATTTTTTTGTTGCCGGGGTTATTGCCCGTCAATTTTTTTGCCCTTTGAATTTCATCGTGTGACAGCCATGCTTCTGTCGATTTGTCCGTGACGGAGAGGCCAATCGAAGTCAGCATGAAAAGGCACCTGTCGACCTCGTGTATGAGATCCTTCGGCGTTACGATGATATGTGTCAGCCAGGCGTTGAGCATGTCCTTCGTTGGCTGCGGCGTGCGCTCCTTCTCGGGGAATTTGCCGTCGGGCAAATACATTTCTTCGATGCACTGCTCGAATCCGACTCGCACTATCGCGCCGCTCATGAATGAGAGCATGAAGGTTACGGTCTTGGTGTCTCCCCATTGTGGGCACAGGGCAAGCGAGAGGTGCTTGCGCCACAGATGCTCGGCGCAGAAATCAGCTGCGCGACGCCAGAACTGATTCAAATCCTCTCCGTTCATTGGCGGCGAAAATGACAGCACTTCATTTGCGTAGGGGCATAGCTCGACGAGGCTGTAAGCTGCGGGGCTGACGATGAGCGTTATCCTCATGCGCGGGAAATTTTTCCTGACCTCGCGGATGAATCCGGTGGTGAGCGTCATGTCGCCCATCGCGTCAAGCCGAATGATGGCGATTTCCTCGGTGTCGCCGTCAAATGTCGCACGATAGCCGTGACGCGAAAATGCGCTTTCCATGCGCGAGAGACATTCCGCCATGTCCCCGTCAATAGGAATGTTCTCGATTTCATTCAAAAGGCTGCGGGTGTCGTTGTCCATCGTGTTCGTCTCTCTTTCACCAGTGATATTTTTCGTGGCGGTTTATTTTGAATGCCCGGTATATTTGCTCGACGAGCAGCAGCCGCACCATCTGATGGGTGAATGTCATTCGCGAGAATGAGATGCGCTCGTCGGCCGATTTTCTCACTTCGTCGGATATGCCGAACGCGCCCCCGATAATGAACGTGAGATTGCTTTCGCCGCCGAGAGCGAGGCTTTCGATTTTCCCCGCCAGCTCCTCTGACGATATTGGCTTGCCCGCGACGTCGAGCAAGAATGTGTGGCTGTCCTTTGGCGCCCTTGCTAAAAGACGCTCCCCCTCACGGGCGAGCGTCTTTTCCTTTTGAGCGGCGGACGGAGCATCGTCCATCCGTTCCTCGTTTACCTCGATGATATCGACGCGTGCGAAGGGGGCGAGCCGTTTCAGAAACTCATTAATCCCGTCGCGAAGATATTTTTCTTTTATCTTGCCGACACATACGATTGATATTTTCATTTGTCATTTTTCCGGTACCGGGTCGAGCGACACGCTGACAGTCATTGTCTCGCCCTGGCGCATGAATTTCAGCTCTACTGTCTCGCCGACCGCATGATTGTTTATCGCGGCGCGAAGCTCGGCAATGGTGTCTGTCTTTTCGCCGGCTATCTCCAGTATGATGTCGCCGCGAGCGAGGCCGGCACGACCAGCGGGGCCGTCGAGGCGGACGTTCTGCACATAGACGCCGTGCTCGACATTGAGCTGGTAGCCTGCGCGGGCGGCGGTCTGCTTGTCAAAGACCCCGACGCCGAGGTACGGGCGAATAACGCGGCCGTTCTCCATTATCTGGGACACTATGTCGCGCACGGTGTTGATCGGTATGGCGAAGCCCATGCCCTCGACGCCGCTCGCGGAGATTTTCGCGCTGTTGATGCCGATGACCATGCCGTCGGCATTGACAAGCGCGCCGCCCGAATTGCCCGGGCTGATGGCGGCGTCGGTCTGGAGCAGCTTAACGCGACGCTCGGAGATGTCGAGCGTGCGATTGAGGGCACTTATAACGCCGGTGGTGACGCTCCCCTGAAATTCGAGGCCCATCGGGTTACCTATCGCGATGGCGGGCTCGCCGACGACCACATCATCGGAGTCGCCGAAGGAGGCTGTGTGCAGATTGTCGCCGTTTACCTTCACCACGGCGAGGTCTGTCAGCTCGTCGGTGCCTATCAGCTCGCCTTTCAGCGTGCGCCCGTCGGAGAGCGAGACCAGGATCTCACGCGCTCCCTCGATGACGTGGTAATTTGTCACGATATATCCGTCGGAGCGGAATATGACTCCGGAGCCGACGCCCTCCTGCTGCACGATGTTGTTGAACCAGTCGCGGGCGATTGCCTTGTTGGTGATGCCGACGACGGCAGGGCCGACTGCCTCGGCGGCGCGAACGACCGGGGTGTTACGCGCATCCGAGAGCCTCTTTGATGATGCGGACGAGGCCTTGGGGATTCCGCTCTCGGCGGCGGCAGGGCTCGACACGTTATCGTCGGCGGCCGACGAGGTGCAGCCTGTCAGGAGCACGGCGCCGAACACGGCAAGCGCGGCGAGAGAGCAGACAAATTTTCCAAAATGTTTTTTTTCAAGCATTTTCATATGATGACCTCCTGCATGGGGAAATAGTGATTTTTTAATATGTGTTCCCCATAGTTACTATTTCATTTTGACTTCCGAGAGCTATTTTTGTTTCCGAGAGCGTGATGCCTTGCTCTTTCAGGATGCCCCTGACTGTGCCGTCCGCCAGCTCGGGGCGATTATTTTCCTCCGAGAGGTGGGCAAGGAAAACTATGGACGGCTTTTTTTTCATGCGCGAAAGCGTCCACGCGGTGTCGCTGTTCGCGAGATGCCCCCTGCTGCCGAGAATGCGGCTCTTGAGCGGCCAAGGGTATGAGCCGTTCCGCAGCATGTCTATGTCGTGGTTCGCCTCGATGACGAGCGCGTCCGCGCCCTCGATGGATGACTGCACGACGCTCGTGACGAACCCAAGATCCGTCGCCACTGTGCATTTCCTGTCGCCTATCACGCTGTAGCCGCATGGCTCGGCAGCGTCGTGCAGGAGATTGAATGACTCTATCCTCACTTTGCCGAGCGTAATGCTGTCGCCTATCGCGTGAAGCCTGTCGAGAGGCATCTCATTTATACGGGGCAGGGCCTTTAGCGTCCCGCGCCGTGAGTAGACGGGCGCGTCACAGGCGCGCAGCAGGGGGACGAGCCCCTTCACATGGTCGGAGTGCTCGTGCGTTATAAGTATCGCGTCAAGGTCATCGACGGTCTCGCCGATTTCCGCGAGCTCGTTCTTGATGCGGCGTATCCCTATGCCCGCGTCAATGAGCAGCTTCACGCCGTCCATCTCGACGAATGTTGCGTTGCCCTTGCTGCCGCTTGCCAATAATGAAACCTGCATTGATTCACCTCGGTTGAATAGGTAGGGAATTGTGATGGCGCGATTACGCGCGCCTGCGATATCCAAAATAAATATTAGGCAGATAGAATGTAATTAACGTGAAAAATTCCATAATAAAAGGCGGATAATCCGCCCTGTTGTATATTCGCGCAGCTCCTTATGGAATTGGGTTGAATATGTAATCCACGACGCTGGCGAGCGGCGACCCTGAGGCGTATGGCTGCTCCTGCAGAGGAGCGGCGGAGCCCCCGACTTTCTCCTTTGAGGCGTACTCGGCGACGATGGAGTTCATTATCTGGTATATCTTTTTTGCGCGGTCGAAATGAATCGTGTAGAGATAGAGCCTGTCTATGTCGGCCTTGACCATCTCGACGCGGGAGGTCACCTCGTTGTCGTTTTTAAATTCATACGAATTAGTGTCAACATAGTAGCCTGTCGAATTCCGCGCGTCCACGAAAACTAAATTCATCCCGTCTAAATCCACCCGCTCGGCATGGGCCGTTGACTGGCATACGCTGACGGCGCAGAGGAAAAGCCACAAGGATAAAAAAATAATCGCCCTTTTCGTTTTCATCAAAAATCGAATCTCCTATTTATATGGTATCAAGCAGTATCACATTATACCAAATTAAATGCCATTGCGTCAAAATATTTATCCGATGCTAACGGGTAAATTCGACTAAATTCAGTGGGAGTATAAAACTCCCACCGAATAAGTCTCATTTTATCCGATGCTAATGGGCGAATAATAAATCTCATTTTACAGCAAAACGCCCGTGACGAAAATTTCCAGCCCTATCGCTATGAGTATCGCCCCGCCGAGTATCTGGGCGCGCCCGGCGAGCATCAGGCCGAATCTCTTGCCGAGCATGAGCCCCGCCGTGCAGATGATGAACGTCGTGACGGCGATAATCAATGAGCATGAAAGGGCCATGGCCGTGTCGTGCCCCGCTATCGTGAATCCGACAGAGAGGGCGTCGATGGAGGTGGCTACGCCCTGAAATAGGAGGGTCGCGAGGCGCAGACGAGTCTTTTTGGTTTTCTCGCCGCTTTTGAGCTTTTTATTATCGCGCACGCCGTCGCGGATCATCTCGCCGCCTATGTAGGCGAGCAGCGCGAGAGAAATCCACGGGGTTGTCGACTGGAATGATGAGAAATGCTCCAGCATCGTGTGAACGCATAGCCAGCCGATCATCGGCATGGCGAACTGAAAGAATGCGTATGTGCCGGCGATGAGCGACATGCGCGGGGGAGACATCCGAGGCTCCGCGAGCCCGTTCGCGAGCGACACGGAAAAAGCGTCCATCGCGAGTCCCGCGCCGAGCAATATGCTGTTCATCAAAAAGAAAACATCAATCAAATCTGAAAACCTCCGATAGCTCTCTCATAGTCATTTTGTATTACATGGCAGGATTCTTTCAAGAAGCTCATTCAATATAGGGTTATAATATTATGGAAATTAATACAATTATAAATCATTTAAAAAAATTATGTCAATGAAATCAAAGCAAGGTAATAAATCAAAGTAATATTGTGTGAAAATTTTCGTCGCATTGCGTTTTAGTTTTCATTAGTCTATAATAATGCCATTCTACTTTTTTGGGGGATAAATCTATTATATTTAGGAAGGTTTTACTATGACAGAGCAAATCGAAAAAAGGAGGCCCCGCGTCGTGATTGTCGGCGCGGGATTTGGTGGCGTGAAGGTGGCGCAGCTCCTCGACGGGGCCGCGGTCGATGTGACGGTTGTCGATCGCAACAATTTCCATCTTTTTCAGCCGCTTTTATATCAGCTCTCCACCTCGGAGATTGACGAGAATGAGATAGCTTATCCGATTCGCGCGTTTTTCCGCAATTCCAGGAATGTCAATTTCTTCATGGCGACCGCGGAGGACTTTGACCCATACCGGAAGCTGCTGAAGACCGACCGCGGCGATGTGCCGTATGATTACCTGGTGCTCGCTGTCGGAGCGACTACTAATTTCTTCGGCATGGAGTCCATCGCCAAGAATGCTTTTGGCATGAAGACGTTGCAGGAGTCAATAGCCATCCGCAATCATGTGCTGCGCATGTGCGAGATGGCGAGCGCCTGCGACGACGAGGAGGAGCGTCGCAAGATGCTCACCTTCGTCTGCGTGGGAGGAGGGCCGACCGGCGTCGAGTGCGCGGGGGCGCTCAGCGAGCTCATATACGGCGTGATAGCGCACGAGTATCACAATATCGACATAAGCGAGGCGAAGGTGGTGCTCATAGAGGCAATCGACAGGCTGCTCGCGATGATGCCGCGCGATTTGTCTGAGGAAACCGCGCGCGTGCTGCGCGATGTGAGGAAAGTCGATGTGCGCCTCAATACCGCGTGCAAGGACTACGACGGCGAGTACCTCACATTCAAGGAGGGCGAGCCGCTGCCGACGCGCACGGTGATATGGGCGGCAGGAGTCAAGGCCGTGTCCCTAATGACTCGGCTCGGAGTCGAGAGAGACCGCTCGGAGAGAGTCAAGGTCACTCCGACGCTGCAGGTCGGCGACTTTCCGGAGATTTTCGCGATAGGCGACTGCGCGTGCTTTATCCCCGGCGAGGGGGAGAGGCCTCTCCCGACGGTTGCGCCGGTGGCGACGCAGCAGGCGGTCGTCTGCGCCGAGAATATAAAGAAGCTGGTGGCCGGCAATCAGAATCTGACGAGCTTTGCATACAAGGATATGGGCAGCATGGCGACGATATGCAGAGGCCACGCGGTCGTCGCGATGGGGAGCATCAAGATGAGCGGATTTTTGGCGTGGGTGGCTTGGCTCTTCGTCCATCTGCTTAGACTTGATGGCGGCTACACGAACATGACTGTTCTGTATAAGTGGTTTTGGAATTTCCTCTTCGGCCTGAGGCTGGGGAGAGTCATAACCGACACTGAGATGAAGGACTGAAAAAGAAAAGGCCCGTCACGGGGAAAGTGACGGGTCTTTTTTTCAGCCGTTTTTGATATTTTTCAATGCCTCGTCGGTGAGGAGCATGATGTTCATCGTGTCCCGGAAGTCTATCGTTTCTGTGTACAGTTCAAGCTGGCCGATTTCAAATATTCCGTTTTGCATTTTTTCGTTGTTCATAAAAGTCGGGACTATGAAATAGCTGAACAGATTTTTCCAGCTTTCGACGGCATTTTCAAAAACGCCGCGTCTCTTGTAAATGCTCGGGTTGTACTCGATATATATAGGGACGCCTGCCGATCGGATGATTTTTTTGCCGCCCTCGATGACGTCCGGCTCGAAGCCCTCCACATCAATCCACACGAAGAAAATGGATTCGGGCGTGAGATTGGCGGAGCCTGCATACTCGTCGAGCGTTATCGCCCGGACTTCATAGGTCTCGATTGTCTCGTCGTTTTCGCCGATGGCGTTGCTCCCCCCGAAATTGCCGTCCTGCAAATTGAATTTCAGGTTGCCCTTTTTCGATGATACGGCATAATTTTCGCAGACAATGTCGTCATATCCGTTGAGTATGCAGTTAGCCCTCAGCAGCCTGAAAATTGGGGGAACCGGCTCAAAAGCGATGATTTTATTACCCTCCCGATTTTTGAGCTGCTTCCTCGCGTAAATGGAAGTCGTGCCGATATTGGCCCCTATGTCAAGGAATGTATTTCTGCGCTTGTCGTTCCATATCTCGGTGTCTTTCAAAAAGTTCAGGCAAAAATCTATTTCATCGCGGGAATAAGTGGATTCGAGCGTGATCATTGAATTTGCCATCAATGTGTCGCGCGAATCGAAAAGAAATGTCAGGCCGTCTGTTTTTACGCTTATGAATGGCATCACGTCGCGGGCAACCGCTGTTTTGAAAATCGTCTCTTTTGTTTTTTGGGAAAGCTCGTCGCTTTTAAGCTGATCCATGATGGTTTTTTCCTGCACAATACGATTCCCCTTTCGCCCTTGCCGGGTCGTTTGCTGCGGATTCGCGCATCGCCCGATCGGAAACTCTCTCGGCGCGAATCAGACAGGCAAGGTTTGATATAAAATCCTTTCAATATTATAATTATTATATGAAAATATTTTTATTGCAACATTTTTTTGTATCGGTGCAAAAAAATGCTCACCACGCGGGAACGTGATGAGCACTGATTGTCAGTTTTCTTTTTTGTTGCCGTAACGCTTGTTGAAGCGCTCGATGCGGCCGCCCTTCGCAGCGCCGCGCATACGACCCGTGAAGAACGGGTGGCACTTCGAGCAGACGTCCACTCGCAGCTCCGGCTTCGTCGAGCCGGTGGTGAAAGTGTTGCCGCAGCCGCAGGAGACCTTGGCCTCCGGGTAATACTTCGGATGGATTCCCTCTCTCATTTTTTACACCTCTCTTTCCCTCAGCTGGGATGATACAGCCCTCCGTAGATAGGCGGGCTGGTTTCCCGTCTCCCGCTTGAGGGAACGGGGGAGCGTCCGAATGGCTCATCGCGACGCTCTTTCATTGCGAACGGACGGCAGCCCGTCCATTGCGGAAAATATTATAGCACATTTTTGAAATCGCTGGCAATATTTTTATTTCCAAATAATTTCCCTCCAAAATTCAGCGTCGAATAATATATTCGCCATGTATGGCTTGAAATTTTTTCTGTCATAAGCGATAATATTATTTGGTCTTTAATAGATAAGTAAGGAACTGGCAATAAAAAAGCAATGCGAAGGGAGAATCGCATGGAAATTGAGTCATACAGGCTGCTATGCCGGGATGCGTCCATAGCCATGACAAACCATGCTAAGGCAAGGCTTCAAGAAAGAAAAGTATGCCTTGATGATATAGAAAGTGCCATATTTTCCGGAATTATCATCGAAAAATATCCTGATGATGCTCCCTTTCCAAGTTGCTTGATTGCAGGAAAAGCAGTAAACGGAAATGTGTTGCATACCGTTATCAGCACGGATGGTGAATTTATATACATCATCACGGCGTATTGGCCGGATCCGGACAGATGGACGGAAGAGTTCACGAAACGAAAGGAAGGATAATCCATGAAGTGCATGAAATGTGGTGCGGATGCCGTCAAAAGCACTACAACTGATGTCACAGACTTAGGGGCGTGCTTGATCATTATTCGGAATGTTCCCTGCTACCGATGCACCGAATGCGCGGAAATCATCTATACGGGCGATACGGTGCGCAAACTGGAGGAAATCGTGGAGCGGGCAAAAAGCGAGATTAACGATATTTCCGTCATTGATTATATGCGATACGCCGCTTGATTCTTTCGCCCTTCACACGCGCAAAAAAATATTTTAACCTAATCCGCTTGCCCAAAGCAGTTTCAAGTCATATTCATTACATATGGCTTGAAATTTTTTCTGTCATAAGCGATAATATTATTTGGCTCTTTTATTAGCAAGAAATTAAGTGTTGGATATTGGCGGTGTGTCCCGCCGAAAGGAATTGATAAAATTGGCAAACCAGATGCCCGTGCAGCATGTGTGCAGCTTTTGCAAGCGGCTCATAACGATAAGCGACCAGTACGACATGCCGATTCTCGATCCGCAGTCGGGGTTCGCGATTTGCAGGAACTGCATAAAGGACATATATAATTTCATCGAGGAGCATGACGAGAAGGCGGAGGCGCAGCATCAGAAAGATTTCGCGGCGACGCTTGACTCGACCATCGTGAAAAACAAGCCTCACATGATAAAGCAGTTCCTCGACAGGTACATCATCGAGCAGGAGCGGGCGAAGAAAGTGATCTCGGTGGCCGTTTACAATCATTACAAGCGCATGAAGTACGGCTATGATCATGGGGGCGACGCGGAGCTGGAGAAATCCAACGTCATCATGATCGGCCCGTCGGGATGCGGCAAGACGGCGATGCTGCAGCATCTCTCCCGGATGCTGGATATACCGTTCTCGGTTACTGACGCGTCGAGCCTCACGGAGGCGGGATTCGTCGGCGCGGATGTCGAGGTCGCCGTGAGGAATCTTTACTACGCGGCGGACAGGGACATCGAGAGGACGGAGCATGGCATCATCTACCTTGACGAGTTCGACAAGATAGCGAGGAAATCCGGCGAGAACAACTCGATAACCGCGGATCCCGGGCATGAGGGCGTGCAGCAGGCGCTGCTGAAAATGCTGGAGGGCAGCATCGTCGAGTTCACGGCGCGCGGGCAGAGGAAGCACCCCGAGGCGCCGACCATAAAGGTTGACACGAAAAATATCCTCTTCATCGTGGGCGGCGCTTTCGTCGGCATCGACGACATCATAGCGAAGCGCCTGCAAAAGTCGGACTCGAATATCGGCTTCGGCGCGAAGGTCGAGGGCGAGAAGGACAAGAAGAAATACGATGAGCTGATTCGCCAGGTGCGCCCCGACGACCTCATGAAGTACGGCATAATCCCGGAGATAATAGGGCGCCTGCCCATCATCTGCACGCTGGAGACTCTCAATGAGGACGCGCTCATGCGCATACTGACCGAGCCGGTGAACGCGCCGGTGCGCCAATATCAAAAACTTCTGAAGATGGATCATGTTGATTTGAGATTTGACGAGGCGGCGCTGCGCGCTGTCGCGAAGAAGGCGATAGAGCGAAAGACGGGCGCGAGAAGCCTGAGGGGGATCATCGAGGACATCATGCTCGATGTGATGTTTGAGATACCTAAATCCAACGAGCCGCGCAGAGTGACAGTCACCGAGGACTGCATAACAAACGGCGGGCAGCCGAGCGTTGAGACGGTCACCGCGGCGGACATCGCCGCGGATTTTGACGACGATGACGAGAACGAGTCGTGGACGGCATAAGGCAACGAATAAAATAATTAAAAAAGCAACCACCGAAAGATAAAAGTGGTTGCTTTTTTATTACTTTTTATCCTGTTTTCCGTTATATATGTCATATGACATATTCGCACATCATAGACTGAGCGGAAAATTTGTGTTGATATTTCATTTTTTGAGTGGAAATAGTATTATTCGCGCTTGCGTTATTCCTTGGCCGCGTTTGCCTCGCCCGTAGCGTTTGCGTCGCTCGCGTCATTTGCCTCGCCCGTGTTGTTTGCCGCGTTTGCGTCAGCCGATTCGTTAGTCGCTTCGTTAGGTGCTTCATTCGCTGCGCCTGCATCAATCGCTGCGCTTTCCGCGTTTTCCGCTTTTTCAGCGTTTTCGCCTGCGGCTTGCTGCGCGGCTGCGGCCTGCTTGTTTATATCGGCATACGGGTTCAGAGTGAAGTTCCTGTATTTATAGGAGAAACGATTTGACACGGCGACGAAATTTTTGAGAATAGGCTTGAAGCTCTCGTCGTCCACGCCGGTGATATACAGCGAAAAGACGAATCGCCCGGCCTCCCATTTTACGACGCGCGCGCCCTCGGCGGGGATGCCCACGTCCACCTTGGTGCGCTTCACGTCGCCCGCTGTCTGCCTGTGCCATGCGAAACCATAGCAGCCGCTTATGTCGTCTGTGAGCACGCGCTCCTTCAGCGCGCTGCGGAGCGTTATCAGAGTGCCGTCGGCCTTGTTCTCGAACCTGAGGTCGGCGACCTGCCCCGCTATCGCGAATATGTGCTGCGCGGGGTGATAGAGAGAGTAGAGATTGCTGGGAAGGTACATCACCGGGAAGCCAATCTCGCGCTCCAGCGTCGGAACGTCCGGGTACTCAATCATTGGATTGGGCATGCCGACATTCTCGGCGGGGGCCTCATAGCTCGCCTCGCTCTCCGCGTACTCATCCCCCTCCTCGGCAAAGACGGCCGGCGATGCAAAGAGAGTTAGCGCGGCGAAACCGGCGCATATAAATTTTTTGTATGATGGATTTTTCATGTGGAAATTCCTCGCTTCATAAAAAGATGACAATATATTAACATTTATGCGAGAATTATTCAACTGCTCACGATATGGTAATCTTTATATACTTTCATCCTTTTATCCAATTTTTGAGTGGCTTATTTTCCGAATCCTAATCCTCCTCAAGAATTTTTGGGATTGTCACGGTTGCCACCGTCCCGCCTCCCTCCCGGGGGCGTATAGTCAGTTTTCCGTCGCACATCATGGAGAGCCGCTGCCGTATGTTCGCCAGCGCGATATGCGGCTCGCCGCTCTTATTGCCGTCCGGCGCGAAGCCGGGGCCGTTGGCGGGCGCAAAAGCGGCGCGTCCTGCGCCTGCGCCCGCACCAGGCCATCCTTGGCCGTTGTCCTCCACGATGATCTCGTTGCCGGCGTTCGCCTCCCGTGTCCGTATGGTGATGCGGAGCGGCGCGTGCTCCGGATCCATGCCGTGCTTGACGGCGTTCTCCACGATGGGCTGGAGCGTCAGCGGCGGCACGCGGAAATTCGTGTGCGGCGTGTCGTATTCCACGGAAAGCCCGTCCTCGAACTGCACCTGCTCCACGGCGAGATAGGCGCGGGTGTGCTCCAGCTCGTCGGAAAATGGCACGGTGTCCTCGCTGGCAATGGCGGTAAAATTTTTGCGGAGGTAGGTGGTGAAATCCATCGTGACCTGCTGGGCCTTTTGGGGGTCCTTAGCGCAAAGGTAGTAGATGCTCATCATGGCGTTGTAAATGAAGTGGGGCCGCATCTCCAGCACCATTATGCTGGCGCGCTGGTGGGCGATTTCCCGCTGCTGGCGCATATACCGGTCAATCTGGTCGTACAGGATAATGGCGAACATGGAAAGTGTGGAAAGAATCTCGCCGAAGAAAGGAAGTATCGGTATGAAAATAAAAGTGTGGACAATCCAAGTGAAGAGCAGCGGGAGCAGATGGACGAGGAAAGCGGCATAGTATTTCGCGGGCAAGCGATCGCGCCGCCGGACGACGCCGGCCAGATTGAGCAGCATGAGCAAGGTGGGGGGCAGCATAAGCAGGGAGTGATAGGGGCCGCGGAAAAATTGGTTGTCCGGCGTGATGTAGTACATGAACGTCGTGCATTGGGTGACGCCAAGCAGAAGGAAGTATATGACCCATAGGACGATGGCAGCGCGGAAAAGCCCGCTCCCTTGCCATCTTTCCCCGCAGGTGCGCAAAAGGTAAGCCGTAAACATGGGCATGGGCAACGCGATGAGAAGATACTCAAAATAAGTGGCGGTTTTTTCAATCATTGCCATGCCAGGGTTATCCCACACCACGGCATCCACGAAGGCGGACACTATGAGCAGCATGATCGTCGCAAAAAGAATCATGAAGAAGCGCCGGTTCCATCGCTCGGTTCCGGGCATGATGGCAGCAATGCCGATCCCCAGCGCGGTCAATGCCAGCATGATGCCGCCCAAGGTGAAAGAGATCATTTCCAGCCAGTTAATCATTCTTCTTCACCTCTCGACAGCCAAGAGCAGGAAGAGAGGGCGCCTGCCCCCCTCCCATGGACACGGGCACCTCTGACGGGACTGGCATGCACGTCGACTGAAGCGGCGCATTTGCGTCCATCGACGAAAACGGATGACGAAGATTTTTGAGCTGCTCACGGACGGCCTCGACGGTAAGCGGCTTCAGCAAGAAACCGCAGGCCCCGGTGCTCCACGCGTCGAAGGAATACTCGACGTGGGCGGTCAGGTACACAACATTCGTCATGGGATTGATGCCGAGCAGCGTGCGGCAAAGATCCAGGCCGTTCGCCTTTCCCAGCTCGATGTCCAAAAAGGCCAGCGTGACCAAATTGGTTTTCGCGAATTCGACGGCCTCCGACGGTCGGGTAAAGCCCGTGATCGAGGTGTCCGGCATTGCCTCTTCCAAAATGGGCAGGGTGCCGGAGAGAAAAATTTTACGGTCGTCCACCATGATGATGTTAGGGATGCCGTCGCTTTTCGCCGCCGCCGAGAGCAGCGTGCTGACGGGGGCGTCGAGGCACTGGGAGAGCCGGGAAATCATCACGGCGTCCGGCAGTCGGCTGCCGTTTTCCCATCTGGCGACAGTGGAGCGGTTCACGTACATCCGCTTTGCCAGTCCTTGCTGCGAGAGTCCCTTTTCCGTTCTCAATTTTTTCAAAATTTCCGCAAACAGTATGTTCATGCGATTATCTGCTCTTTCTGTTTTCAGTATTGCTCTTTGCTTCTATTAGTTTAACCATACAAAGCGGCGAAATCAAGAAATTCATCGAAAAGAGTGCGTGACAATCTGGAACGCCCCCTTGATTTTTTTTGCGCTGCACAAAAACTTTGCAATGGAGGGCAAACATGGTAAAATAACAGCAAATGGATGTTATGCGGACTGGCGGCTGAATTTGCTCTTGCCGGAGAGGATCGGCGAGACGGATTTTGACAAATTCCGCACGGGAGTCGGGGCGGTCATGCAATTCTTAACCAAGAAAAAATATAGCAGATGGAATAAGGTGAATGTCATGACGAAAACAGTGGCGGTTAGGAAAGATAAGTTGAAAGGTATTTTCGATACGGACAGTTTGAAGGGCACAGCCTTCAAGGTGACTATAACACCGATTTCCGAAGAAGAAGCTGATGAGATTGAGTTCAAGAGCCTTAAGGGCATTGCCGGCAGGCCGCTGGATGCGGATGAAGTTCGAAGGGAAAGACTGGGATTATGAGGGTGCTGTTGGATACGAACATCGTGCTGGATTATCTTGGAGCAAATCAGGGATTTACGGAGGATGCTGATAAAGTTTTTGATTTATCCGATGCTAACGGGCGCTAATACTCCCGCTTCTTAAGCGGGAGATAAGCACCCGTAAGGCAATGGGTAAATTCGACTAAAGTCAGTGGGAGTATAAAACTCCCACTGACTAAGTCTCATTTTATCTGCAAGATGGAATTTTGTGGTTGCCGCAAGAAGAATTTTTTCTTTCTGCGGCAGCATTTTTTTATACGCATCCTGCTTGTTTTCACAAGGAAGTGTGACAATCTGGAACGCCCCATTGCATGAAATGCTCAAATAAATATAAAATATTCGAGGAGCAAAGCGCATGAAAAATGATGAAAATGAACGAGGCTCTTTTTGCCGCCGTCCCAATCTGTATTGAGGTGAAGCATGAAGAAATTATTCACAGTTGACGATTTTATGATTGCCCTCGTTGCGGCGCCGGGCTACGGGTTCACCTTTGAAATCCCGAGAATAATGGGCTATCCGATGTGGCTGTGCGGGGTGATTGGCCTCGTGGTCGGAATCGCGCTGGAAATGCTGGAATACAAGATCGTTTTCAGCAAGACCGTGCAGTTGAAACCAGTGCGCAGGTTCGCGGCGTTTGCGGCGTTCGTGCTCATTTTTGTCGTCGCACATCATATCGCCGAGGAACGGCTGGGCGTGGATATGCTCGATTATTTGCTGGAGCAGTATGCGTATGTTATTATTCCACCGCTTGTCGTTTTCGCGTTCCACATGGCTGTTCGCTGGCACCGTGTCCGGAAAATCCGCGAGCGGTACGGCGACGGTGAGAGCGGCTTCGTATTTGACGGCCAGCTTACAAAAAAAGATTTCGATGAGGCTGAGCAACAGAATCAGCCAATCCGCGGCGCCTATGATAAGGATTTGGCGGTAAAGACAAAAACCGGGATCTTTGTCGGCTATAAGGAAAATGGCGCCATACTTTTCGCAGGCATTCCCTACGCGAAGCCGCCTGTCGGCGAGCGTCGCTGGAAAGCCCCGGAGCCGCTGCCGCCGTCGGGGGAGGTATTCGAGGCAAAACATGTGGGCGCGTCCGCGATTCAAGTCGATTACGAAGGATCGTTATTGAAGCAGCACAGGCAAAGCGAGGATTGCCTGACGCTGAATATTGGCATCGCAGGCAAAAAGACGGAGCGGAAAAAGCCGGTCATTGTGATTTTCCATCACGGCGATTTTTCCTATGGCGGCAGTGCCGATCCGCTGCTGTGGGGTGATGCTTTTGCCAAAATCTACCCGGACACGATAGGCGTCACGTTCAATCATCGCCTCGGCCTCCTGGGCTTCATTGATTTCTCCGAGGTTCCCGGCGGCGAGGCGTATCCCGACGCGCCTAACCTCGGCCTCCTCGACCAGATAGCGGCGCTCCGATGGATCAAGGAAAACATTGCCGCCTTCGGAGGCGATCCCGAGCGGATTACCGTGATGGGCTTTGAATCGGGTGCCATCTCCATCTGCCTTTTGGCGGCGTGCGAGCAGGCGAAGGGGCTGTTCCAAAAAGCGGCATTTTTCAACGGGAGTCCCATGATGGCTTTCGAGACCTCGGAAATGGCCGGAAAATTGGCGCGTAAGCTTCTCGAAGAAACAAAGGCGACATCTATGGAGGAGCTTATGCGGCTGCCGAAACAGCGGCTGAAAGAAGCGACGCAAAAACTGGCGATGGATTTGTCCGCGCCTGTCCGCGGCGGGAGACTGGTTCCCTCTGACGTGTACGCCGCCTATCGGGACGGGTGCGCGTCCGATGTCGAATTTTTGATCGGTATCCCCGGCAATGAAAGAAATGTTTATAAATCATTTGTCGGCGATCAAAAATACGCGGATTTCATGTCAAAAGAAGTGGGCTACATTTTGTATTATCTTGACCATGCCCAGCCCGCCGCCGCGAAAGCCGTGAGAGATTACATTGCGGAGCAGACTGCGGCATCGTCGGAGGCGGAAGCAAATGCAAATGTGTTTGATCAGGTCTGTGCTTTGAACACATATTTTTGCGCGCAAAAATTGGCGGAGGGCGCCGGAAGCAAAGTCCATCTTTTTTACTGGAACGTGAAGCCGCTGATTGAAAAACTTGGCTCCGGCACGGTGGACGTTATGGCCATGATTATGGGGAGCCACAGGGCGGCGCAGATGTACGGCAACGTGCTTAACGCGGATGTAGCCGAGACGTTCAGGGCGCTGTTCCGAAAATTTATAATGAAGGATGAGATGCGGCTGTTCCGCAACGAAATCAAGGGCATCGACGCCATAGACTGGGAAGAATTTCCTAAGGCGCTCATCGTCTCCGAGAAAGGTTTTCGTTGCGAGCCGATCGCGGACAGGCTCACCGAGGTCAAGGAATTGCTGGAATTGCTCGAGAAATAAAGTCCCGCCGCGCAAATACTTTGCAATATAGGACAAACATGGTAAAATTACGATAGAAGGATGTGATACGGATGAGCGCGATCGATGCGGAAACGAAAGCGTATCTTTCCAATGCCGACCGCTTCGCGGATATTTTCAACTTTTGGATCTACAACGGCGATGAAGTCGTAAAAGCCGGGGACTTGAAGGAACTGGACACCGCGTCCATCGTCTTGCCCTACGGAAACAGTGCGAAGCAGCCCGCCCAGAAATTTCGCGATATTTTAAAACTGTACACGGCGATGCGGGATGAACGCGCGATTTACCTCGTGCTGGGCATCGAGGCGCAGAGCCACATACACTACGCGATGCCCGTCAGGAATATGCTCTACGACGCCATGAATTACGCGGAGCAGGTGAAAGCTGTCGCCGACGCGAACCGAAAATCAGGGACAAAAATGACAAGCGACGAGTTCCTGTCCGGATTTTGCAAGGACGACCGCGTAATGCCAGTCATCACGCTGGTCGTCAGCTTCAGCCCGCAGCCGTGGGACGGCCCCATGAGCCTGCACGAGATGATGGGCGTGACGGATGAGAGGCTGCTTGCCTTCGTGCCGGACTACCGGCTGAACCTGCTCTCGCCGGAGCGGATCGACGAAGCCGATTTTGACAAATTCCACACCGGCATCGGGGCGGTCATGCAATTCATCAAGCACCAGCAGGACGAAAGCATGGAATGGATGGCCGGAGCCGAGAGATTCGAGGCGGTCGACCGCGAAACGGCAAGCCTTATCAAAACAACTACGGGGACGGAACTATTCATTGACGAGGAAGGGGAGATGATCAATATGCGCAATGTGTGGAACGATTCGTTGAAGCAGGCGGCGGAAAAAGCGGCGGAAAAAGCGGCGGAAAAAGCGGCGGAAAAAGGACGTATGGAAGAACGTGTCAATTCCATTCGCAATTTGATGAAAACACTTAATTTGACTGCCAAGCAAGCGATGGACGCACTCATGATTCCCGCTGCGGAGCAGACGAAGTACGCTGCGCAGGTGTAAAAAACAGAAAAATTTTCGGGAGTTCGGGGCTGCTCCCGGACAATAGACAATGAAATATCGGATTTCGGGCTGGCGCGGGAAGATTGTTCTTCCTGCGGTAGTCTTTTTGGTAGCTGTAAATTTTTTGCCTAATTCCGGACTCCTTGATTTGCAATGGCTTGGCTCAGGCTTGTTTTCCCTCAAAAATTTTTGTGGCAGGAAAGTTGGAAAGTTGGAAAAGTGGAATTTCCTACTGAAAAAATTTTGTTCGGCATTATAAACAAATTGTGACAATCTGGAACCTTCATTGTTTGAAAATGCAAAATATGAGATAATTACAAATAAGTAGCCCGTGGAATTTTATCCGACGCTAACGGGCGCTGGGTAAATTCGACTAGATTCAGTGGGAGTATAAAACTACCACTGAATAAGTCTCATTTTATATGGGCAATCATCGTCATGAATGTTTTGTAGAAAGGTTGTGATGCTATGTTCCGAAAAGTGACCCGCAGGGAATTTATCAAAACCGCCGCTATGAGCGCTTTGGCTTTCAGCGCGATTGGTGTCTTGCCGGTCGAGAAAGTTTTTGCCGCAGGCGATTGCGCCGTGAAAACCCGCTACGGCACGTTTAACGGGTTTCTGGATCAAAACGGCGCAAGAACTTGGCTGGGCATTCCCTACGCGCAGCCGCCCGTCGGAAAACTGCGCTGGCGCGCGCCTGAGCCTTTGAAACCGTCCAACAAGACCTTCGATGCCAAAAAATTCGGCTTTACGGCGATACAAACGATTGACAAGCATGAAGCTGCCTCTGCCAACCCGCAAAGCGAAGACTGCCTGACGCTGAACATTTGGACGCGCGGCGAGGGCAAAAACAAACCCGTCATGGTCTTTATCCACGGCGGCGGCTTCCAGACCGGCGGCACCAGCG
>JAFTAB010000059.1 GCA_017458745.1 Schwartzia sp. (in: firmicutes)
GCTTGATAATAGCGTGTGCGCTTTGGAAGCCAGCCGAGTGACTTGTCCGCCGTCTGCATCTCGATGTCGATTATCGTGCCGTCCTCGGTTTCCACATAGAGGTCTAGCCGTATGCCCTTCTGTGTGGGGCTTGCCTCGATGGTTTTCTCCGCTGTAGAGTATGTGATGTGCTTCACTTTAATGCGGAGCAGTTTCTCTATTAGCCGCTTGCACAGCCGCGGGTTCTGCATGACCTTCTGAAAGAGGAAGTTGTCGCTGATGGTCAGCTCCTCCCACTCCTTGATACGTCCCATGTATGTGCTTCCCCCTTTTGTTTAATTTTACAACGGTTGTCGGCGACTGGCAAGGGACATTTCAGTAGTTATCAAGTCGATAAATGATTCTCGTGTAAACTTTTTTAGAAATATATGAAAGAAACACCGTAATATGAGGAATATTAGCCCCATTACCTAATATCCAAGCATCAATATAATCATTGCATTACCATCTTTCTGCCATGGAAAAGTGCTATATGTGAAATTTGCAAAGGAAGCAATTTCAGAGTTTACGTTGCTTTCTTTCAAAATGACTTAGTTGAGTTATAGCGTTATAATATTAGCAACGCGAAATAATTTTGTGATAAAACCGTCTAAATATCGCAGAAAAATGTGATTTCTATGCTGTTTTATTAGATAAAAATGTGATATGATATTCCTGCATGGGGGCGATAGCAATGGCAGAGCGTTTGGAGCGAAAACTGGATAAGGTATTGGTCGAATGGAAGAAGTCGGCAGATTCATTGCCTTTGATTGTCAGGGGAGCCCGTCAGATTGGAAAGACCGAGGCCATCGAGCATTTTGCCAGAGCCAATTACAAGTATATCGTGGAAATCAATTTTATCTTGCAGTCGGAGTATCGAGATATATTTGACGATGGCTTCGATGTGGACACAATTTTGCAGAATATAACCTTAATCAATCCCGCGCTTATACTGAAACCGCATGAGACACTTATTTTTTTCGATGAGATGCAGGCGTGTCCCAGTTGCGCCACCAGCCTAAAAGCGTTTAAGCTCGATGGCCGCTATGATGTCATTTGCTCCGGCTCGCTTATGGGATTGAACTATCAGGAAATCGAATCCAACAGCGTGGGGTACAAACAAGACTATCAGATGTATCCGTTGGATTTTGAGGAGTATCTTTGGGCAAAGGGCTATACGGCTGCACAGATTGAGATGTTCCACGCGCACATGAGAACAGCGACGCCGCTTTCTTCTACGGCTCTCGCCATGCTGCGAAAGAATTTCCGCGAATATCTCGTGCTTGGCGGGATGCCCGCTGTCGTCTGGTCGTTCATCCAGCAAAAGAATTTCAGCGGAACGCTTGCCATGCAAAAACAGTTGCTTCTTGATTACGAGGAGGACATCACAAAATATGCAGGCGGACTGGATAAAGGGAAGATACTGAATGTCTATCGTAAAATCCCTGTCTTTTTAGGCAAGGATAATAAGAAGTTTCAAATCTCCAAGGTGGCGCACGGCGCGAGAACGCGTGAATATGTTGGGGTCACGGACTGGCTGGATAACGCAGGGATTATCAATATTTGCTATTGCATGGAAAATCCAGAGCTTCCGTTGCGGGGCAATTATAATCCAGACAATTACCGAATTTATTTCGGCGACACAGGGCTTTTGATTGCCAGCCTTGACGAAGAAGCCCAGGTTGATATGCGGGAGAACAAAAATTTTGACGTATATAAGGGAGCCTTGTTTGAGAATGTTGTGGCGCAGATGCTTGTCCAGCAAGGCTACGGTCTTTATTTCTATCGCGACAGGACGGCTACTTTGGAAATGGATTTTTTCGTTCGGGACGCCAATAGTCTTGTTCCTGTTGAGGTGAAGGCCGGCAACGGCGCGTCGAAATCTCTCAATGAGCTTATCAGCCAAAAGGATTATGCGGACATTCATTATGGCATTAAGCTCGGAGATACAAATATCGGATGGAATGGAAAGTTTTTCACCTTTCCTTATGCGCTGACGTTTCTGTTGAAACGATGGCTTAAGGAAAAAGGTCATAATGCGCGGCAGGGCGAAACAGTCACCTGACTTTTTATCTCAGTTCAAAATTTCATTAGCTAAGTGTTAAGAATGAGCGGCATCATTTGAACCAACCGGGCCGCTCATTTTTCATGTCGGGAAAATGTCTGCCCTCCGTGTCAAATGACCTCACGTGCTCGCGAAGCAGCCCACGAAAATATTCCCATACCTCGGGGTGCTCCTCCTCGCTTATCTTCTCGCGCCCGATGGCGTATTGCGCCCAGTTATAATCCTCGGGCGACATCCCGGCGAGAGCTTCATCGTCAGCCGCTCCCCCGAAAACATCAGGGCCGCGCCGCCCGTCGCGCGAGAATATCGCCATCCTGTAGTCGGTGAAATCCGCGGTGCCGTCCTCATCCGTCTTTTCCCGCGCCTCGACCTGGCACTCATATTCCCGCGTGCGAAACGCCATCTTCGTCGTCTGTCCGGGGTAAATCGACTCTGACAATGTGTATTCCCTGCCGTCCCCGCGAAAGGCCCTAGGCAGCCTTCCGTCTATGTCCCCCGGTATCGCCGCGCCGACATTGTGCAGCACGGTCGGGTATATATCGACCGCGCTCGTCAGTTCCTCCGCGATGCCGCGCCCCCCGCCGAGCCCGCCGCGCACCATGAACATCGCGCCCGTCTGCCCGTCGGATAGAATGCCGGGGTGCCGATCGAATACCGGCACGCCATGGTCGGAATAAAGATGAACGACATAATCGTCATCATTATAATGCGACTGCAAATAGTCAAACAACATCCCGAGCGCGCGATCCGCGTCGCGTATTCCCTGCTCCACCCAGTTCATATAAAGCGGGGTGTGCGGGAGATAGACGCTGTTTTTTCGCGCGACATGGCGCAGCAGCCTTTCACTCAGCGGCATCCTCGTCTGCGTCGCCATCGGCACGCAGTATGTGTGAGCGTTCCAAGGATGAGCGTCGCCCGCGTGGAGCAGTATAAACTCATCAGCCTCGCCGAAAGCCTCCAGCTCATTTATTGTCCTCTCGACACCCTCCCACATCGGCGACGAGTACGACGAGATGATGAGCCTGTCATATCCACGGGTCGCCCCGCTCACCACGCCGCCGCCGTCGCCCATCACGTTTACCGTGTGATAGCCGAGCATCTTCATGCGCTCCGAGAGCGTGACGACCCCGCGCGGCATCGGCTGGCTGTCGCTGTCATTGAATATGCCGGTGCGATGCTCAAAAAGACCCGTCTCTATCGTCGCAAGTGACGGATATGTGTACTCAGCGACCGAGAAATGATTATCGAATATTATACCTTTTTCAAAAAACTTCATTATGTTTGGCATCAGCTCGTGGCATTTGCTTCGAATCCTTTTCCACGGCACTGCGTCGATGAGGATATTCAGCACGAGCCTCTTGCGATTGGCCGAATGTCCGAGACGGACAGGGTCCGAGATTATGAATGTGCCGTCGGACTTTATATGCGTCGGCTCATTTATGCGATAAAAACTGAAGCTGTTCTTGCCCGCCCATGCCGAATCATCAAGCGTCCCCGCGGAAAAGTCAATCTTTTGCTCGCGGCCGGTGCCCGCGATCGCGACGACACATTCGCCGTCGGGGATAACAGTGGTTTCGCGCGTCTCCTCTGCCCGCATGAGGTCAAAACGCATCCCCGCTCCGGCGTCATTGGCGAACCTGTCATCATTCCTGTTGCGCTCGGCGAGGTCGCCGTCAACATTCATATCGCCCTGCTGCGTGAACACTCCCACCCAATATTTTTTTCGCGACTCGCTCCCGCCTATGTCATCGAGCAGCGTCAGATACCGCCCGACAGCGACAGCAGGATTATCAGTGATGCCGGCATCATCCTTCATAATCATCTCGCGTCTCAAAATATGCGGGTAAGTGCCGCTGCCCATGGCCGCCGTCAGACGCTCCATCGCCTCATCGAGAAGGCCTCGCATCATGTCGAGCTTTATCGGCACCTTGTAAAATTTATCGAGAAAGCCCTCATAAATAATCGCGTCAAGCGGGCGATTGAGCCCCCGATACGCCGCCGCGAGCACGTCCCACACCTCGCGGTTGACGCGGCGGACGAGCTGGGCGCGTCGCCCGTATTCTATGGCCTTTATATAGTTTTTCCTCGCCAGCTCATACCTTGCGCGAAATATGTCCGGCTGCTCGGACTCGGGACGCAGGCGGCGAAACTCCCTCACCTCGTCAAGATAATCCCTGCCATAGTCGCCTCTCTCCGCGCGAGCGACAAGAGAGAAAAAAATCTCTCGCGCCCGCGCCGCGTCATCAATTATCATCTTGATGCCCCCGTTTCCGCCAATAAAATGAGACTTATTCAGTGGGAGTTTTATACTCCCACTGAATCTAATCGAATTTATCCATTGCCTTATGGGCGCTTATCTCCCGCTTAAGAAGCGGGAGTATTAGCGCCCGTTAGCATCGGATAAATTTTCTTAAATTATACAACAACCGCCGCAAAAATAAAATTTCTTCGGCGAGCCGCAGGCAGGATTTTTTTCATCCGCGTAGAAATAATATAGATATATCTTTTTTGGAGAAATGTCTATGATTTTTGCTTTTGACCTCGATGGGACTGTGACGCTCGACGAGACATTGCCGCTCCTCTCACGGGAGCTGGGACTTGAGGACGAGATGAAAAGGCTCACTGATGCCACGCTCCGAGGCGAGATCGACTTCAAGGAGTCGTTTCGTATGCGCTATGAAATGCTCCGCGCCATCCCCATCGGCCGGATACAAGAGATAATGAAAAACGTCCGCCTTGACGAAGATATAGCGTCATTCATAAAATCTAACAAAGACAGATGCTTCATCGTCACGGGCAACCTTGACAAGTGGATAGAGCCGATACGCGATGCCCTAGGATGCAGGGCATACACCTCGGAGAGCGCAAAGGACCTTAACGGCGGTCTGCGCCTTTCCTCGGTGCTCGACAAGGGCGACGCGATACGCTCGATAAAAAATGAGACAAATGACAAAGTAGTGGCTATAGGCGAGAGCTTCAACGACATACCGATGTTTGAGGCCTCCGACCTGTCCATAGCTTACGGGGGAGTCCACCCTCCCGTCGAGGAAGCCTCGCGGCTCGCCGACTACATAGCGAGCAGCGGAAAAGAACTATGCGATCTGCTGACATTTCTCTCAGGCCAAAACAAATGATAATTTTAACCCGAGAGAAACATTCCGACGGACTTTTTCTCCTTCTGCTCAGGCACATTTGCACCTTCGGCGCAAACGGCATCAGTTAACCCATAAAATGAGACTTATTCAGCGGGAATTTTTGCGCCCGTCAGCATCGTATAAATCACATCAAAAGCAAAAAAGGCTTTGCGGGAAAATCCGCAAAGCCTTTTAAATTCAATGGCGGAGAGGGCGGGATTAGAACCCATGGCAGCTCATAACACTTGATTTCGAGTTAGCCTCAGCCCTGCCGAGCAGCTCCCAACCTGTCATGACATATCCCTTGAAGCCATGCATTATAAGGCTTCAAGGGATTTTGTATTTCAACCTGTCACGCTTGATTCCCATGTATTTTTGGGAAATGGAACCAAAATTTGACATCATAAGACACCATGAAGCCTGCCCAGTTCAGCAATTTTTTCAAGAGAAAATTTAGATACTTTGGCAATCAAATCTACTGGTTGCTTTTCTCATAACATCTCCAATACCATCTAGCTTTTTCCTTCTTCGCGTCCCCGATTCTCAATCTCATCTAACCGCGGATCCATGTTTGTTGGCCCCCCTTCTGCCACACGTCCATTATACGCATCTATGAATCTCGTATCCTGCATGACCGCTGAAAGCAGCTCCATAACCTCTCGCAAATGCAGTATCTATCATTCTGCGGACTTATGACGGCTATTCTTGCGTCTCCGGCTTAAGTTCAGCCAAGCAAAGGCCGCTCTCCGAAATCGTCCAAAAGCAGATTGGTGTCAATGACCGATTTCTGATGGCTGATGGCATGTATAATGATGCTGTCCCACGGCACACGGGCGTAAAGCTGCGGCAGTCCCGCATAATGGAGCAGGTACTGCGTTTCCTCCACGGTCAGCTTCATGGCAAGCGCAATGGCCAGCATTTTTGGGCGAGTGGTGCTGCGTTCGCCGGAAAAGATGTGACAGGCGTAGCTCGCCGAAAGCCCCGATGCCTTGATGACCTCCTTCTGGGACATACCTTTCTCCGCTAAAAGGTGCGCGAGATACTCCGGCAGTGAGCGTGACACCATCTCGGCTTGATTCTCCCGCAGGAAAGTTGCCATACTGCAGGAGCTTTTCAATTCGTGAACAAGTTCATCCGTATCCTTGGCAGGCATCCTTCTCATCCTTTCCATCTATGATATAATGAAGTGACGAAAAAACCGCAGTTTGGGGGTGACAATGTGGACAAACGGGTAGCATCCTATATAAAAGCGGAATATACCAAAATCGAACTGCTCAAAGAAACAGAACACGGCAGTATATGGCTCGCCAAGGATGGCACAGGGCAGATTGTTATCGTCAAGCATCTCAGCACCACGGGGCTTCCCTTCCGAAAACTGAAAGAGATAGCTCACCCGCTTTGGCCC
>JAFTAB010000060.1 GCA_017458745.1 Schwartzia sp. (in: firmicutes)
ATAAAAAAATTTTCGATTCGTCAAAGATAATTGATATGATATAATGAAGCAATACTATTATCAATCCGAAGGAGGATTTTTCAATGAAAGGCTCGGAGATTTTAGCGCACGTCGATCACACCCTGCTCTCGCCGACTGCCTCATGGAAAGAAATACGGGCTCTGTGCGAGGAGGCTAAAACGTACCGCACGGCGTCCGTCTGCATACCCGCGTCCTATGTCGGGCGCGTGCATGGGGAATACGGCGGCGCCGTGAATATCTGCACCGTGATTGGGTTCCCTCTCGGCCACGACACGCGCGACACGAAAATCTTTGCCGCGCGAAAAGCGATAAGCGACGGGGCGAGCGAAATCGACTGCGTGATAAATATAGGCGACGTTAAAAACGGGGACCTCGCGCGCGTGAGGCAGGAAATTGCCGCCCTGAAGGACGCGGTCAAAGACAAAATCCTGAAGATTATCGTCGAGACCTGCTATCTCACCGAGGATGAGAAAATCGCCGTGTGCCTCGCCGTGACTGAGGGCGGCGCGGACTACATAAAGACCTCGACAGGCTTCGGCACGGCGGGTGCCACCCACGAGGACGTGCTGCTGATGCGCGAGCACGTCGGCAGGGGAGTCCTGATAAAGGCGGCGGGAGGAATACGCACGACGGAGGACATGAAGCAGTACCTCGCCGAGGGCTGCGACAGGCTCGGCTGCAGCGCGGCGGTGAAATTATTAAAAGACAAATATGATATTGAAGTATAAAAAAATTGGGATTGCATCATGGGCAATCCCAATTTTTTATTTGCGATATTATTCGATATTATTCCACGTATATGCGCGGCATCCTGTTCGCGAACATGCACACGACCTCGTAATTTATCGTGCCGAGCCAACCCGCGAGCTCGTCTGCCGAGGGGCCGCCCTCACCCATTACGGTGACGACGCTGCCCACCTCCAAATCGGGTATGTCGGTCACATCAATCATGCACTGATCCATGCAGATGCGCCCCAGCACCCTTGCCCGCCTGCCATTGACAGCGACCTCCGCCTTGTCCTGGTAGAGGCGCGAGTATCCATCGGCATAGCCAATGGGTATAGTCGCTATGCGCATATCAAAAGGCGCGGTGAACTCCGCCCCGTAGCTCACGCTCTCGTCGCGGTGAATGTCCTTCAGGTAAGTGATGCGAGCTTTGACGCTCATCGCGGGGGTAAGCTCTATCTCGTGCTTCACCTCATCGGACGGCCACAGGCCATAGAGGGTGATGCCAGCCCGCACCATTTCCATCTGCGTCTCCGGCATATCGAGTATCGCGGCGGAATTCGCTATGTGAAGTATCGGCACTTTGACCCCGTGGGCGATGGTGTCCTTCATCGCCTTCTTGAATCGCTCAAAGGCTTTGTTCGCGATGAATTTATCCCTCGCGTCCGCGAGCGCGAAATGAGAAAACATACCCTCAAGCTCCACGCCCTCAAGGCCGTTTATGTACTCAGCCATGTCCCCGGCATTTTCCGGGCGGACGCCGATGCGGCTCATGCCCGTGTCGACTGCGAGATGAATTTTTGCCGTCTTGCCCTGCCTCCGCGCGGCGACCGCGAGCGAATACGACAGCTCCCTTGTGCACACCGTCTGAGTCACACCGTAATGCACAGCCTCGTCGGCCTCGACCGCGCTGATTGGCGCGAGCACGAGAATGGGCGTGAGGAACCCCGCATCGCGCAGCTCTATCGCCTCGGCGAGAGTCGCCACAGCGAGATAGTCAGCGCCCGCCGCCACCGCCTCGCGCGCGACAGCCAGCGCGCCATGGCCGTACGCGTCTGCCTTCACGACAGCGCAGAGCCTCGTGTCTTTTTTCAAACTTGACCTGATAGCCGCGATATTATTGCGTATCGCGGAGAGGCTGACCTCCACCCATGCGCCTCGATTGCTCATAAAAATCACCTCAATTTATTTTTTCATATTGATCTTCATTGACGAAAGTGCAGTTATGTTTACTCAACAATAAAGGTCATTTTCTTTCATCCTTCAGCCTGCCGGATTTCTTGTCATCCAGCAGTTGATCAATCATCCGTATCACCATCTTTGGGGAAATGCGGCGGCTGCACTCCAGCACGCCGTCCGTGCCGCGCCTCTGCCTCGGGCAAAGCAGCTCGCGAAAGTCTTTCATGGAATCATTAAGGCACCCATGACAAGCCATCGGATTAAAAACACGATACGGATTGTAAAACTCGTGCCAGAAGAGCGAAAAACCGCCTATCATGATGACCGGGCACCCGACCTCATGCGCAATCCACGAAAGCCCTGAGCTAAGTCCAATCATAAAATCCGCGTGGTACAGCATATCCGCTCTCTCCGCAAGAGAGACATCTCCGCCCGTGAAATCCTCGGCATTGCCTGGCATAGCTGTCGTGAAGCCATCAACCGTCTGCTCCTTCTCTTTGTCAATGCAAATCACGCGATAGCCGAGCGACAGGAGATAGTCTGTCACCTCACGCCATCCGTCCTCGCGGACCCATCCCTTGACGACACTCGACCCCTGACAGCTTATGCAGACATACGGCTCTTTTATGGCCCGCTCCTTTGTCGTCCATCTCAGAGGAGGCGCAACTCTATTCAGCCCGAGAATCACTTGCCCCCAGCTCTCCAGCGGCACCATCTCGCTGCCATGAGGCGCCGCCCCCGGAAAATCGAATGCCGCCGTGAGCTCATACGTGGCATACGGCGGATCGTCATGCGCTAAGTCCGCAGGCCGCACATCGGGAATCAATCTCTCGCATATATCCGCGAACTTGCCGGGAGTCCAGTATGTAACATGGCAATCATGGACTCCGGCAAACTCTTTTATATAAGGAATCATGCTCATTTGATCGCCTATCCCGCCGACATCAAGCACCAGTCTTACATTCTGCCCGCGCAGGTCAAGCACATGCGAGAAAACCGGCTCACCGTCGCGGAGCACTATTATTTCCCATCTTATATAATACTTCTCAAGCGACACAATGATTTTTTCGCTTGCATCTCGGTCATAATATATTTTGCCGGAGTCGTGGTCGCCTATGATGACATGGAAATTCCCCTCGGGCACCTCGACGCGCACGCCGTTGTTGAAATCAATTTTCAATCCGTCAATGCCTGTCTCGCCCGCCACTGCACCTACCGCCGCGCCAATTTTCGCGAAATGATTCACCATCCCTTCAACGTTTTTATCATCCGTGACAAATTCCTTGCAACTGAAATATTCAACGGGATATGAAAACGGTGACATGATATCTCCCCAGCCTTCAGCCCTTTGCTTTCTTTTTCTTCAGATACTCGTCAATCGCCGCCGCGGCTTTTTTGCCCGCGCCCATCGCGAGTATGACCGTCGCCGCGCCCGTGACTATGTCGCCCCCGGCGAATACGCCATCCTTCGTCGTCGCGCCTGTCTCCTCGTCGGCTATGATATTGCCCCGCTTGTTCGTGTCCATGCCGGGAGTCGTCCTCGCGACGATGGGGTTAGGTCCCTGGCCTATCGCCATTATCACCGTGTCAACCGCAATGTCGAACTCCGAGCCTTCGACCGGCTTGGGGCTCCTGCGTCCCGACGCGTCAGGCTCGCCCAGCTCCATCTTTATGCAGCGGAGCGCCTTCACCCAGCCATCCTCGTCGCCTATCACCTCGACAGGATTATTGAGCAATCTGAAATCGACGCCCTCCTCCTTGGCATGGTGTACCTCCTCCCTGCGGGCGGGCAGCTCCTCCTCGCCCCGGCGATACACGATATACACATGCTCCGCGCCGAGCCGCAGCGCGGTCCTCGCCGCGTCCATCGCGACATTGCCGCCGCCGACCACAGCGACGTTTTTGCCGACCCGTATGGGCGTGCCGCACTCAGGGAACTTGTACGCCTTCATCAGATTGGAGCGCGTGAGAAACTCATTCGCCGAGTAAACTCCGTTATAAATCTCGCCAGGTATATTCATGAAATGGGGAAGCCCCGCGCCCGTCCCGACGAAAACGGCATCAAAGCCCTCCTCCTCCATCAGCTCGTCCACCGTGTAAAGCTGGCCGATGACCGCGTCAAGCTCAATCCTCACGCCGAGCTTTTCAAGATTCGCTATCTCCTTTTTGACAATCTTGTCCTTCGGCAGACGAAACTCCGGTATGCCGTAGGACAGCACGCCCCCCGCCGTATGGAGAGCCTCAAATATCGTGACCCTGTACCCGAGGCGGGCGAGGTCGCCGGCTGCCGACAGCCCCGCCGGGCCCGCGCCGATTATCGCGACCTTCTGCGCGTCGTCGTCATACTTCATCGGGGCGACGTCCTTGTTTTTCGCCATCTCCGTGTCGGCGGCGAACCTTTCCAGCCGACCTATGCCGACAGGCTCGCCCTTTATCCCGAGCACGCAGTACTTCTCGCATTGATTCTCCTGCGGGCAGACGCGCCCGCAGATGGCGGGCAGCGCGTTCGACTCCTTGATGGCGGAAATCGCGCCGTCAAAATCGCGCTTCTTTATCCTCTCGATGAACTCGGGAATATTCACGCCCACGGGGCAGCCCTTGCGGCACTGCGGCACCTTGCAATGCAGGCAACGCTCCGCCTCGGCGACCGCCGTTTCCTCGTCATACCCGAGCGCCACCTCGTCAAAATTATGCGCCCTCACCTTGGGATCCTGCTCGGGCATCTTATGCTTCGTCATTGAGACCGCCATCATTTATCCACCTTCCCCAGTCCGATACGGCAAACATGATCCTTTGCCTCCTGCTCCATGTCGCGGTACATACCCTGCCGCTTCAAAAGCCCATCGAAATCGACGAGCGCGCCGTCAAACTCCGGGCCGTCCACGCAGGCAAACTTCGTCTCGCTGCCGACCTGCACGCGGCACCCGCCGCACATTCCCGTGCCATCTACCATGATGGGATTGAGGCTCACCACGGTTTTCAGCCCGAGCGGCTTGGTCACCTCCACGACGCTGCGCATCATCACCACAGGCCCTATAGCGTAGACGACGTCGATCTTCTCTCCCCTGTCAATGAGCTGCCGGAGCGCGGTCGTCACAAAGCCGTGAATGCCATACGAGCCGTCATCGGTCGTGACTAAAAGCTCGTCGCTGGCGGCCCTCATCATGTCCTCCATTATGAGAATATCCTTGTCCCTCGCGCCTATAATCGAAATGACCTTGTTGCCCACCTGCTTCATTCCGCGGGCTATGGGATAGACAGGCGCGACGCCGATGCCGCCGCCTATGCATACGACAGTGCCGATGCCCGGATGAACCTCGGACTTCTGCCCGAGCGGCCCGACAAAATCCAGAATCGAGTCCCCCTCGTTCAGCTCCGAGAGGATTCGGGTCGATGCCCCGACCGCCTGAAAAATGATAGTGACGGAGCCTTTCTCACGGTCAAAATCAGCGACCGTCAGAGGGATACGCTCCCCGCCCTCATCCACGCGCAAAATGATGAACTGCCCGGGCTGCGTCTTTTTGGCAATACGCGGTGCCTCCACGTCAAACAAAAAGACGCCCGACGACAGGCACTGCTTCTTGAGAATCTTGAACATTGATGTACCCCCTGTATCTGTGAAATATATGGTGGTGTTTATGCGCGCTTGCCGCCCGCTCGAAAAAGCGGGAGCATCAGCGCACGTTGTCATCGGAAAAATGAAACTCATTCAGCATTTTCTTATAAATATTTTAGATTATATCCATGGTGATTTCAAGTGCATTTATAAGGACGTTTTGCTTTACAAACGTTTTTATATTTTGCAATGGAAACAAAAAGGCAGGCGTTGGGGGAATTTCCCTCGACGCCCGCCTTTTTGACTTTTGTCAGCCTTCGTTGTTCCCGTTGCCCCAGCAGTAACCGCCGCCGCCACCGTAGCCGCGCCCGCCGCCGTAGTACCCACCGCCGCAGTGGGCATAGTTTGTTTCAATCACGGGTGTGTTCTCCCGGCAGTCCACGATTTCCGGCGTCGCCGCCAGTGCCGTGCCCGTCGTCGCCATCATCGCCGCCGCCATCATTGCCATAATCATTTTCTTCATCTGAATCATCCTCCTAAAATTTTTTGTTTCCCTTTCGGTTGCTTGCAGTATAGCGAAAGAATATGTCGAAAATGTGTCGAAATGAAATTTTTTTCAATTCCTCAACTATGCATTAAATTTGTGCCGGTTTTCCTTATTATTGACATATGACATTTTCCTCTGTATAATATTTATTGACATAAGTCAGAAAGGAGATTCGTATGCCAAGACCAGTCAAGTGCCGCAGAATTGGGCAAATGCCGGTTTACCGCAGCTTCTCCCCCGACGATGTCGAGGCCGGCGAGAGCGTCCGCATGACGGTGGACGAGTTCGAGGCGTTGCGGCTTTTGGACGGAGAGGGGATGACGCAGGAAGCCTGCGCGTCCCAAATGAACATAGCCCGCACCACGGTCACGGCGATTTACGACAGCGCGAGGCGAAAAGTCGCGGATGCCCTCGTTCACGGGAAGCGGCTCTTGATCGTGGGAGGCTGCTGCGAGTTCACGCCAATGGAAATTTCACAGGAGATTATGAGGAAGGGAAGGATGGCAATGAGAATAGCGGTTGCGTATGAAAACGGAGAGGTGTTCCAGCATTTCGGGCACACGGCGCAGTTCAAGCTCTACGATGTGGAGGACGGAATGATCACGGGGGAGCAGGTCGTCGACACCAACGGAAGCGGTCACGGCGCGCTGGCCGGGTTCCTGCAGGCGGCGAAGGTTGACGCGCTGATCTGCGGGGGCATCGGCATGGGGGCGCGAATGGCGCTGGCCGACGCCAAAATCAAGCTTTACGCCGGGGTGCAGGGCAACGCGGACGCGGCAGCAAAGGCGCTGGCGGAGAGCAGGCTGGAATACGACCCGGATGCCTGCTGCGATCACCACGATCATCACGGCGAACACGGCCACCACTGCGGCGAGCACGGCCATCATCACGGCGAGGGTCATCACGGCTGCGAGCATTGAAAATTTGAAACCCATTTTTGTGGAGCATTGAGATTAATCTTGATGCTCCACTTTTTGTTTCTTAAGGCAACCTCTAAAATTTGCTTTTCGTGAAACTCCTCCCGGCACTTCGTGCCACCCTCCTCAAAGAGGAGGGCAGCCCCCCTCCCTGAGGGGGGTGTCAGCGAAGCTGACGGGGGGAGTCCACTAAAAATCTAGTTTTTAGAAATTCCAAAAAAATGAGACTTATTCAGCGAGAAACTAAAATTCCCACGAAATAAGTCTCATTTTTTGCTTTCTCAAAGTAAAGCTCTAGTCTATGTCCTCGAATACTTCCCGCACGTCAAC
>JAFTAB010000061.1 GCA_017458745.1 Schwartzia sp. (in: firmicutes)
GCTTGATTCCAGTTCCTTCCGAGCCATCGCGTTATAGCCTATGACTGCATTCATGGGTGTCCTTATCTCATGCGACATCGACGCCATGAAATTCCCCTTTGCCTCGTTCGCTTTCTCTGCAGCCCTGAGCGCCTCCTCCTTTTCCGCGAGCGCGGCGCTTATCGCTATCATAGCCCTATGGCGATTGTATAATAAAATCACGAGCGCGATAAATATCACGCAGGCTACGGCCATCGGCGTGCGGTACATATAAAGCCTGTCGGAGAATGTCAGGCGGTATGCTCCGACCGTGTTCTTCATTATTATCTCGTTCATCTCATCGTGCGAGACTGATGCGAGAGACTTTGAAAGTATAGACATGAGCTCGGGGTCGCTGTTTTCCTCTATTCCTATGCATACCTTTTGCTCATGCCCCACCATGTTCTCCATCTTGAAGTCTGAGTATTTTGGTATGGAGAGATAATATTTTGCCTGCGCCTCCGTGACGAACGTGTAATCCGCTTCGCCGTTCAGCACGGCATCAAGCCTCTGAAACTGCTTAGGAAAACTTATCGTCTTTTTGTGATTGAGAAAATCACGTAGCTCAAATGTAAAAAATGCGTTTTTGTTTATCGCGATTGTCGGATTCGGTGAATTAGGATTTTTTCCAAGACGCACAATTTTCGACGAAAAAAACGGTTGAGTTATGAAAACATGATGCTTATCTGCCCAGTCATAATCGTACGATATGGTCATAAGCGTATTGCGTTTGTCGCCGCCCTGCATCGCCAATAGATTGTCGCCGCTCGTGCTGCCCTTGTATACGAAATTGATACCGCATTTCTCTGTGAGCAGCGCGAAAAGGTCAAGGCTGATCCCCCTGTATTCTCTGCTTTCCTCGTCGTAATACTCTACGGGAGGCCAGAAAGCATCAAACATGACCAAAATACTTGGATGCTCATTTATGAATTGCTGCTCGGCAAGAGTAAATACTGGCTTGCCGCTGCTAGACGTAGTGAAATATTTGTTGGTGAGATCATTATTGAGATAAGGATAATAAACATTGACCATAGTCATCGCGCTGTCCAGCTCGCTGAATACCTCATGGTTATTTTTGCTGGTCACAAAATATTGGTCATGCGCTGCAATCCTCACAATTATCCGCTCATTTGACGCCAAATGATCCACCGGCATGACCGCTATATCGATTTCACCGGCATCAAAAGCCGGCGATATATCAGCGAACCCATCATACTCGACATACTCGACATTGAGATTATGCTCCGCGCTGTAACGCTCAAAATCAGCATTAAAAGCATTACCACGAGCGACCCCGACTCGAATCGGAGAAAGAGAAAGCAGTTTCTCGACATTTAGAGTGCTCCGATCGGACGCGATAATGCAGGCGTATGAAGTGCTGATGGGGTAATGAGGATAGCTGTATAACAGCATACGCTCATCCGTTTTATGGACAAACCCCAAAATATCTATCTCGCCGCTTTGAAGACGCTCCAAATTTTCCTGCCACGTTCCGTCAACATAGACATATTCCCAGCCGGTGAACTGCTTTATGGCCTTGAGGTAATCATCGCAATAGCTGTTGGCGGCGTCCGACTCCGGAGAAGAGTAATTCCGCCCCACGCGGACTAACCTGCCGCTTCCCTCCACGAACGACACGCAAGACAAAAGCGCTGCAATCATAATAAAGACAAAAATAAACCGATGTTTTTTCATGGCTCCAATCCTCGCCTCCCCTCGCCAAACGAAAAGAGCCGTCACGGTTGCAGATTAATCCGACTATTGTACTGACACTATGATAATTGAACAACGGCACCGCTATGCCGACTGACGGCAATGGCGCAGCATCATATCAGTTGGAATATAAAATTTCCACTGAATAAGTCTCATTTTATCAGCTTTCTTGATATTGCCTGAAATTTTTCAGTATCACTATTGGCGTTTTTTCTGATGCGTTCCCAAAAGGGTTGTCAATGAGCGCCTTTGACACTTTATCCCTATTCAGGCCCTCGGTTGCCCCCACGACCAGCGCACGTTTTAGGTCATTCGCATCAATAATGGCCGCCCCGAATGAGCCTATCCTGCTCTTGATTTTCTTCACGACTTCATTGGGATTCAACGGCCCAAGAACAATATGCTTGTCATATGGCGGCATTGTTCCCGTCACGTCGTCTATGAGAGCCGCCTGTGCGCCCGCAAGCTGATAAAAGACCCCAGATTTCCCGACCAGCTTTGCAAGAAATCCCAAGAACAATGAGAAAATAACATGCCATGTCCCTTCCGCATTCATGAGCACCTGCATGCCATGCGGGGCCGCGAGGCTGCCGACATCGGGAAAAAACCTGCAAAAGAACTTTGCCTGCCATGAATATTCTATTTCCTCAGGACGTATGACATTATTCTGTGTCACGGCGACCACGCTCTCCGCCACCGAAACCACATCATCAGGTCCTATCTTTCCCCTCGTGTATTTTTCAATCGCGTCAACTATATCATCTTTGTGCGTCAGAATCCGTGTCGGAACGGGAATTATTTCAAACCTTTTGTCATCACTCATTTATATATTTCGCTCCTCAATCCTGCAACAGCTTTACACCGGTGGCAGCCGATAATTCCTCCGATGTCAAAATTATGCGATCCTTGCTCATCCACCAGGGGCGCCTGCCAAGCTGCGTGCAAATGATGTCTATCGGCAAATCAACCATGCGCGAAACAGCGTCCTCTATGCTCATATTCTTCCTCGCGGAAAGAGTTACTATTATATTGATAAAAAGAGACTTGTGTTTATTGATAAGAGTTGCCTCAAAATAATCATCCTCACGCGGGATTCCGTCGACCTCAGCCTTTGCCCTCGCATCAATCCCGTCATATTGTTCAAACGGAAGCTGCGGCCTGGCGACGCAATCAACAATCGTCGCGCACTGCTTGCCAATATTTTTAAATTCAATTCTCGATGAAAGCCTCACGCTCGTTTCATCACGCCCGATGACGCTGAATTTAGTCCTTTCCTTTGTGCATACAACAACAAGCGGATTTCCCTCATGAACAAAAAAAATTTTTAGTGCGGCAGCAAGTAATATGATTATCCCTGAAGCGACTGCCAAAACATAAATAAGCAAACTCATTGACCTTCTTCTTCTTAATTTTCCATCGCGGCTCTGAACCTGTCATAATACTTTTCAGGTAGTCTCGCTATATGGCCTGTCTCAATTTTAGTAAAAACATTTTGCGTGTGCCCGGTGACAATCAGCAAATCATCGTCCTTGCGAGCGATGCGATAATCAAAAGCCATCTTCGCCTTCGTCAGGGCGGCCGGCTTTGTCTCGATAACTAGCTCATCGTCGAATTTTCCGGGATTATGGAATTTGGCCCTGACCTCTGTTATAGGAAACACAAACCCATCAGCCATTATCTCGTCAAGCGTTATCCCCGCTTTTCTCAAAAGCTCAACGCGGCCAATTTCAAATAATCTTATATAATTTGAATGATGAATTACCGCCATCGCATCAGTATCAAAAAACTTAACACGATAAACCGTTCGTGAAATCAAATCATTCTCGCCCTCTTTTCATTACGATTCATTTTCCTTTTCGGCGGATTTTTCCACGTCCTGCATCTGCGCCTTTATCTCGCGCTCTATCATGTCAACAGTCTGCTGCCATGACGGATTGTATTTTACAGCCTCGCGATTCCATTTGAGCTGCCCGTCACGGTCGCCAAGCAGACGCGATGTATCGGCGCGCTCGACACATATTGTGAATTTTGCCTGCTTCGATTCGCTCTCGCTCATGCCGCTGCTTTTTTCAACAATATCCCCCGCCCGCTGAAGCGCCTCATCAGCGCCCTTGTAATCGCCGATATTGCGCCGCATTATGCGTGAAGCTTCAACGAGAGCAGTCCAAGCCATTTTTATATTATTATTTTTCAAATGATAATCGACAGCATCACGATACCGCGTCACCGCCGTCTGATAATCCTGAAGATTTTTCGCCGCGTCTGCTGATGCCTCAAGGGCGTTTGCCATTTCACGGTCAGACTTTGCGAGCTTCATCATATTCTGTGCGGCGATGTTTTCCACATCACCGTTTTCGAGAAGCTTTGCTACCATGCCTCGCCCAGACCATGCTTTGAATCTCTGCTCATCTGTCCGCGCAATGTCAAGTGCTTCCTGAAAAGCCCGATCAGCCTTTGTCCTGTCAGACAACAAGTTTTTATTGCCCTCGTCTATCAGCGCCGAAAATTTCTTGTCGGTATTGCGCTCGGCCTCTCTTTTGTTTTCCTTCTTCTTTCGGTCGGAGGTGCTACTCGAACTGCTCGGTTTCGGCTTTGGTTCTTCTTTTTTCTGCTCGGTCTTGGTCTGAGCGGGCGACTCCTCAGCTGAAGGCTCACCTCCCCTGCTCATAAAGAGGACAACTCCAACGCCGATTATAATAGCCACAACGAGAACCACCGCGCCGATTATTATTCGCTTCTTCATTTCCTGTCCTCCCATAAAATGAGACTTATTCAATGGGAGTTTTAGACTCCCACTGAATCTAGTAGAATTTACCCATCAGCATCGGATGGAAATCACCACCACCAAGGATAGCCATTGCTGTTCCCGATACGGATCGCTCCGCCAATGGCAGTTCCGCCGTCAGATTCATCATGAGCATCAGGCACGCTGGTCGATAACGCAAACGGCGTATCGACAATAAAAGCCATGCAAATAACAGCGTCAGTCTTGATTTTCTTGTAAGCCTTGGAATCTATTTCCGCTTTATAAGTTTCTGATTTATGAGGCTCAATGGACGACGACGTTACGGCCTGAGTATATGCCATTCCATCAGAAAAGCGATAGAGCTCTTTGCCGTCCTCATCGAGCAACACGAAATCATATACTTGTCCGCTCCGATGCTCTACAGTATAAGGCGCGTCCCCTTCATTTGTAACCTTTAGCTTCATCAGGAGACGACCGGCTTTTTCTGCGACAAAAAGTTCCTCGACTACTCTGCCATAAGTCAACGCGGCATAGCAATTATCCCTGCCCTCGACATGGCGCCTCCCGCCGCCCATCGGAAAATATATACCTATATCGGTATTGACGCGAGCATGCGCGGCTGAAAGTGAGCCACAAATCACTAAAATCCCCGCGGCAATCACTGAAAGAAGCTTTTTCATATCGCAGCCTCCGGAAAAAATAATCATTTCATGGCAATGACATCAATCTCGACCAATGCCCCTTTTGGGAGACTGCTTACCTCGACGCAAACGCGGGCAGGGCAATTCTGAGTGAAATATTTACCGTATATCTCATTCACTTTTGCAAAATCATTAATGTTTGTTATATAAACGGTAGTCTTTACTGCGGCGTCAAAAGAAGTGCCGGCAGCTTTAAGTATCGCCCCAAGATTTTCAAGCACGCGGGTCGTCTGCTCCTCTATGCCGCCCTTTATCATTTCTCCTGTATCAGGAATCAATGGTATCTGCCCCGACACAAAAACGAAACCGTTTGCTTCTATCGCCTGCGAATATGGGCCAATAGCCCCCGGCGCATCTTTTGTTGAAATCACGTTTTTCATTATTATTTCTCCCCTTCGAATAAAATGAGACTTATTCAGTGGGAGTTTTATACTCCCACTGAATCTAGTCGAATTTACCCATTGCCTTATGGACGCTTATCTCCCTCTTAAGAAGCGGGAGTTTTAGTGCCCGTTAGCATCGGATAAAAATTATTATTCTTCGACCTTTGTCTGAGCCAAATCAGTGCGCAGTATAGCTGCCTCGCCCAAATAGACGTGACGAATCTCCTGCGGCGTCTTGTCTGTCTCCACAAGAAGAAGCGCACGGATGCAAAGCGGCAAACTACCTTTCACTGCCATTTGCCTGGCATCAAAAAGAGGGACAAGGTCAAATCCCGGTATCTGTCGCGCTCCCGCAGCAGGAAAAGCGGCAGTTATGTCCTCTGTGGCACTCAATATGCACGCCCCTATGTCGTCAGGCACCACGCCGTTATGACGGCACATCTCGGTCACCATCCATCTGACCGCCGCGACAATCTCAGCCTCGGTGTCGTTTTTTATCGTTATGGCTCCACGTATTCCACGCATCATCTTTTATTCCTCCTATTTTTTACTTATTATATCCCACAAAAGTCGCCCACACAAAACAAGAGCAGCCAAGTATCCAAGCATCCCCAAAAGAGGCATTTCAAGAATCCTCGGCGTCATTTGCGTGGTGCATATAACGCTTGAGGCAAGCAGCAGTGCCGATGAAATCATCCCCAGCGTCAGCTTGTTCATCATTTTGTCAATGCGGCGCAGCGGCTCCTCCGAGCCTGTCAGGTCAAGATTGACCTTTGTCTGGCCGCTCATTGTCATTTTCAAAATATCAGAAATCTGCTCGGGGAGCTGCATGGTTTTCTTGAGCAGCACATATCCCTCGCTTTTGAATTTGTCAAGCTCCGCCCTCCAGTTGAAATTCTTTTTGAAATTCATTTGGAGACTTTCGGCAAAAATCTCAACAAAATTCACATCGGGACAGCACTTTCTCATAACGCCCTCAATCGTCAAAACTCCTCGGGCAAACATGGAAAGCCCCGGGCCAATCCCAATTTTGTGCGTCCTTAGCACATTCATTATCTGGCTCGTAAGCTCCCCCATCCGAAGTGATTTGAAATCGAGATCACCGTATCTCCCTATAAGCGTGTCAATATCCTCATAGAGTCTGGTATGGTCTATTCGCCCTTTCGGGAGGCCAAGCGAGAGTACCGCCGTTTTCATTTCAAATGTGTCGCGATTCGCCAGCGCGTACATAGCCTGACGAATGGCGTTCCTGTCACGCGCGGAGATACGCCCCATCATGCCGAGGTCAAGCCATACAATCTTGCCGTCCCGAATCCAAATATTTCCGGGATGCGGATCGGCATGGAAATATCCATCCTCCACTATCTGCTTTACATAGTTTTCGCCAAGTCTTCTCCCTAGCTGATCTATGTCAAAATTTCTTTCTTTTAGTGCCTCGAAATCATCAAAGCGAATGCCGTCAACGTACTCCATGACAAGCATACGCGACGTGGTCAGCCGATGATAAACTTTGGGACAGTCTACATATTTCTCGCCCATATTGAGCTGACGAAATTCCTCTATGTGGCTTGCCTCCATCAAAAAATCCATTTCCTGCTTGGCAATAATCCACATCTCATCCAGCACCATGCCAAAATCAATGAAACTGTTATTGGTGTTTAGAACGGAAAGCAGCGCGGCCGCCCGCTTCAGCAGAACTATGTCCTTGGACATGACATCATATATGCCGGGACGCTGCACCTTTATGACAACATGCTCGCCGGTTTTGAGCTCCGCGCGATGCACCTGCGCTATTGACGCGGAGCCGAGTGTTTCCTCGTCAATCGAAGAAAAAATATGTTGATATTGACAACCGTATTCCCGCTCAATGATTTTTATCACGGTTTCAAAGGGCATAGGCTTCACATTGGCCTGCAGCTTCATCAGTTCATCGCAATACTCGCCGGGAAGGAAATCAGGCCTCATGCTCATTATTTGCCCGAGCTTCACAAAAGTAGGTCCTAAATCCTCAAGTATCAAGCGGATTTTTTCCGGCGTTATGCCATGAAGCAGATCACGGTGCCTTAGCACACCTACCATCTCGCGCAGCCTTTTGGTCGAGCCGTTTATTTCATCACTATTTGTATTATTTGAGATCAAACTTTCAAGCATAAAAATGCCCCGATTCGGAAAATGCTGAATAAGTACCTTTGACCATTGCCGGGTCTTTTGCTGCACATAAGCGATGATACGCCTTCGAACACCGCAACATGCTGCCGCGATGTTGCGCCTTGCCTGACGAGAAATCCCTCGGCATATATGAGCAAAGCTACAAAAAAGTTATTTAATCATCTTTTGCTCAGAAAAATTTATTTCCCCTGAAACAACTGACCAAACATCTCCATTATACTTTGTCCGTATGTATAGCCCGGCACAGCCCAGCGACCATTGAGGTCAATCCAAGTGCCAAAAGTCTCCCCGCCAAATTTTTCGCGAACAAGCTCAAATCGCGGGTCAACGATAGGCTCAGACGGCTCCCTTAAAGAGGCGTATGCCAGCAGATGCTGTATATGAGCTCTCACGCCCATCCTAGCAGTGGCAAAATATGCGCCCTTGACTGTGGCGCTGGTCGTTCCGAGTCCGCAATAATTGTTTTGGTCAGGAGTCACAGTTCCGCCGTATCGAAAAAAACCAGTCTCCTTTAGAGCCTGCACAAACGCGACATCGGGACGCACCCCCTCCAGCTCCCCTTCCTCATAATAGTATGCGACTAAGTCCTGAGGAGAAACAGAGATATTGGGATAAGGATTCGACCTTAAAAGATAATCAACACATTGCTGCTGTGTTGCCATTGGTCTGCCAAGTATCTGAATATCATCAAAATCAATGGGGGCCATTAAGTCCTTTTCATTTGGCAAGCTATGATTCTTGGGATGGAGAATCTCATCAATTCGATTTTTTATATTATTGGCATCTTTATTGTTATTATTTAAAACAGCAGAATTAATATTGTCATCGCGATATTTTTCCTGATGTTCATGCTTTCTGCCATGACGGCCACTATTCCCATAATGATAATCATCATGAGATTTATCGTCGTGATTTTCCATCGCTACTGTTGTTGAATTTGCGCCATGCACGCGCGCCTCAGCAATACCTGACAAAAACGCTCCGCCTAAAAAAAATGTGGAAAATGCCAAAAAAGCAGCTTTAGTTTTTACGCTTGACCTTTTCAAAAAAAAACCTCCATGAGCGATCACAATTTTATACTATTAAAAAAATCGCCACAATTCAAAGTTTACCATTTTCAGCCATTATTGACAACGATATTTATTAAAACTTATGAAAACAAGTCATATCCATCGGTCAAATCAAGCTAAATTCCTTTTCCCTGTTATCTTTTCCAAAGCGACATCATAGACAGATGCAGCATCCATCCCCTTACATTCATCTATATTATAATCATCATATCCGTATTTTTCGCATATACGGAGCAGTCCTTCTTTCTTTTCGTTGCCGTAAAGCTCGCGAGCCGTCCCCATGCCGATTATGCTTTCATATCTTGTGGTTATGCCATGCTTCAAAGGCTCGATTTTATGAAAGATATGACCTTCGACGCATACCTTTGAATTTGCCTTTATACATTCAATTTTCATGCCTTCCTTTGCGCAATGGAAATAAATATGGACTTTACCATTTTCATCCACATGAAATCCAAAAGAAACCGGCACCACATAAGGGCAATTATCATTCACAAGACCAATGCTCAGCGTGTCACATCTTGACAGTATATCAATAATATTTGAAAAATCTTTAACCTCACGATTCTGGACTCTCATATAGTTCCCTCCGTTATTTTAGATATATA
>JAFTAB010000062.1 GCA_017458745.1 Schwartzia sp. (in: firmicutes)
CCTCCAGTTCATGGTCAAAATATCTTCCGATTTTCGCTATCATGGACAGCGCGTCATCCTTCATCGCCTCGGGGAAAGATTTGAGCACCGGCGCTGTCTCAAAGCTCAGAACGCCGTCAAAATCTATCGCGCCGAGGCCGTCAAGGAAGCCCTCCCAGTCTGTCGAGCTAAGATTCTCGCGCGTGCGCGTGAAAGTGAAGGGCAACTGGTGCAGGTCGGCGCGGCCGTCATTGTCATGGATATGGAGCACCTTGAGCCGATTCCCAAGGGTCGATAAAAACGAAAAGAAATCAATCCCCAGAAGATTCGCATGGCCCGTGTCAAAGCAGAACCCCAGCACCTCAGCCCCATATCGGTCGTTGATGCGGTCAATCCTTTCCGCGGCCTTATAAGCGTCGCAGCAGGGGCCCTCGACTATATGGCTTCCCCCGCAGCTATTATAAATATTTTCGACACACACGGTGATGCCGAAATCTTTCGCCATCGGGCAAATCGAGTCAAGGAATTTCTCAGTCTCCCTCCACTCCGCCTCCTCGGAGCCGAGGTCATGGGAGAGCTTCAGTCCATGCACGACGATGTACCGGCAATCGAGGAACCTGCAAACGTGCATGGATTTCGGCGCCACCTCATTCCAAAGATATTTGTTTATTCCCTCCGGCGCGCGCGGAACAAAGATGGGATACGGCATGTGCATCTGATGTATGCGGATGCCCGCGTCCGCCGCGCCCTTCTTGTGCGGGGCAAAAAATTTCTCCAGTTCCTCTATAGATTTGTCAAAAAAATCATTTATCTCGTATTTGTATATCGCCGTATTGATTAAATATGCGTTCAGGCTGAAATCCACGCAGGAGAATCCCGCCCTTTTCAATCGTCCGAAGCCCTCTGCCGGCTCCCCGTCGTATACCACGTGCTGCGTCTGCACGCCAATCTCCAGCATAGCTAGCTCCTTTCGTCCCACTCAATTCGCTGCGCGAAGCGTGGCAAATACTCATCGTTGAAATACGCTATTGGGTTCTTTAGCCCCATGCCGCGAAGCTGCTCATCAATCTCACGATAATAAATATTGCAAATCAGTATGACCGTGTCCGGCGAAAGCTCTCTCAATTTGTCGGGCGGGCATACATCGAGGCCGCAGAAGCGCTCCCCCCATCTTTTCTTATTGTTGTCGCAGGTGAAGAGCGGCGGATGCTCCTTGCCGTAGCAAAGCATATAATTCTGGCACATATTGCCCGCGCCGAACAGCACTATAGATTTATACTGTTTGAGAGGCTTCTCAAGATTTATCTGCCAGATGAGATAGTCCGCCACCTTTTTCACGAACGGCATGAATGACGGCCGCAGCAGCGGCGATATGACGCTCGCCGTGTCACGCAGATTGACAATCAGATAGCCGTCAAAGTCTATCTCGCGCAGCCCGCGTAAAAGCCCCAGCCAATCCGCACGCAGCCCGTTCCTACCCGAGCCGAGGAACGGCAACGTCACCGCGCCCGCCGCTCCATAGTCGGAGACCTCGACGGCCTTCAGGCGTTGACCGAGGACGGAAATCATCGACTGTATGTCCTGCCCGCTCTCATTCACCGCCTCCATGCGCAGGCAAAAGCCAAAGCACTCCTCGCCGAGTTTTTCATTGAGCGCGTCAATCCACTCCGCGGCCTCGCGCGGGTCGGACATGGCCCCGCGCACATTATGACCGCCGACATCGCGCGATACATTCGTTAGCAGTGTCATCATTCCCCGCTCGCGCGCCTGCCGCCCGAGCGTCAGATAATAATCGCGATTTGTTCGCCACAGCTCATCACGCGAGACACCGGCTGTCAGCGGGTACACGATTATCGCCTCCGCGCCCGCCTCGCCCGAGATGCGCACGGCCTGCTCCGCGAGCCCGCGCAGGAAATTAAATCCACGCTGCCGCTTCGTGTCGGGGCGCAGATATGTCGTCTGCGCCAGAGGCAGCGACAGACCTTTTTCCTTGCAAATCGCAATCATTTTCTCCAGCATCTCAATGCGCTTTTGCATCCTGTCGAGATCCCAGCCGTACCGCTCCATGATGAAGGGATCGCAGAACAATGAGAAATCTATGACGCTCGCGTCCATTCCCGAGCGCAGAATATCCGTAACGCCCTGCTTCGGGCTCATGAAATCCATCAATCCCTTCGGCGAGCACAATACCCTCATACCATCACCCTCCTGCATGAGTGTTTTAAACTGTTCATTAAATGTGACTGAATGATAAACAAAGAGCCGCTGCCTTGGCGGCGTGCGAATCGCTTATGCGTCAGCAGGCGCATCTTCGGTCAAAATAAGATTTAAAATTTTGGTCGAAGATTAGTATTAATTTTATAGAAGCCTTTTTTCGATCAAAGCCTTTATCTTGGTCGAGCTCGTCTGCTCCGTGTACGGGAAAAATACCAGCTCCGCGCCGTGCTTATGAAGAAATTCTTTCTCGGCCAGCCAGTTATTGTCATCTATATAGTCACTGCCGGAGAACTGCGCGTCAAAATGGTACATCTGCCAAGCCTCGCGCGTGCCCGCATACTCAAAAGGTATCTCATGCGCCTCATCGACATACCGGCAAGAGCGAACCATCTCTATGCGCTCATCGAAAGGCACGAACGGCTCCACTCTCTTGCTCTTTCGCACCTGCTCGTCGGACACTACGCCCACTATGAGATGCTCGCACTGCTCCTTGGCGCGCCTGAACATATTGAGATGCCCTATATGGAATAAGTCAAACACTCCCGCTATATATCCGACCTTATATTTTTTCTTTTTGTTGTC
>JAFTAB010000063.1 GCA_017458745.1 Schwartzia sp. (in: firmicutes)
CTCTGGTGGCGCGCTCAAATTCCTCGCTTATCGGCGGCTCCATCTCCCTCGACACCAGCTCCATAGCCTGAAGGAAACTGAACCCCGCCCGCAGGGCATTCGCCACGGTCACAAGACAGTCGCCGAGCTGATTGACAAAAGCCGCGCGGCGTTTTCTGATGCGATACTTCACATAGAACCATTCCCCGAGGATGGTCGCCAGTGCAACAGTAATCGCAGCCGAAGTCTTCAGCGTCATCATCATCGCGGCCACGCCCGCCAGTACCGCCCCAATAATCGCGATTATCAGATACTCATAGCCAAGAAGCGGCAAACCGGCCTGCTGCATTTTGAGGTCAAGGTCTCCTGCCCGCCGTACCCGCTGGAAATATCCCGCCACGCTCTTGACAAAATCCATGAAGTGCTCGGAAAGTTGTTTTCCCGACGAACCCCTTGTCCCTATTCCACTGCCGGCGGCGCCTTCCGCGTAGTACCTCATGCGCTGATTTATAAGGGAGCGGCTTTGGCGCGTGTATCCGATAAACAAGACAAACATGAGAAAGACGAGGAAACCGCATATTAGAGCTGCAATGAAAACCATGGCTCGTCACCACCTCATGCCCTGCAGCCCGATTATATCGTCGGACAGTTTGTTGATATTTATTGAGAGTTCCGTGTTCGGCTGAATATCCACAGCCATGCGCCCCTTGTTCGCCGCCGCGGAGACGAGAATATACTCATTCGGCAGGATGGCGCTGATTGGGTACTCCAGTATGGACTCCAGCCTCTTGCGCTCCGCGCTGTTGCAGGGAGAGACGCGCGTCAGGATTGTCCCAAGCCGCGTCTTAAAATCAGGCCATGCCTTGAAAATCTCAATAGCGCGCCTCATGTGGACAAGCTCGAATCCGCCGCTCATCATGGCAATCATGTATGTCTTAGTCGCCAGTTCCGCCGCCGCCACGGAAATCGGATTAAATCCCGGCGGGAGGTCTATCAGGACATAGCGGTAAAGGCTCAAAGCCATCCGAACCATTTCCTCGAACGATTGTATGTTGACCAGCTCAGCGTATTCTGGCTTTCGGGTGCCGCAAAGTACACGGAGATTTTCCATCTCCGGCACAGGGACAAAATACGAATTGAGGGTGATAGGCGACAAAAATTTTATGTCCCTCGTCGCCTCGACTATTGTGCTTTTAGGCGTGAGATTAAAGAAGACCGCCATGTCCCCGAACTGCAAATCCGCATCAATTATGCCGACAGGCTCACCGCTCTTCTGCGCGAGGCTCAAAGCCAAATTCGCTATGAGCGTGGTTTTGCCGCTTTTGCCCTTCGGGCTGAAAAAAGCCAGCGACTTCGAGCCGAAAGCCATGCCGCTTTTGCCAAAAGTCCCTACCGCATCTACCAGTTCCTCACTGGAAAAAGGCTTGATAAGGTATCCCTTCGCCCCCGCCTTTACGACCTCCGAGGCACCGTCGCTGTCCCAATGATTGCTGATGCAGAGAATAGCCGCATTTTGAAATGCCTCCGCGAACTCATGAATCAGCCCGCGGTTCTCACCCACGTCTATATCAAGCAGTATGATATGCGGCTTGAAAACAGCTCCCTGCCCGAGAGCATCCCCCGCCCTCTGATACCGCGCGACGAGGCTGAACCCTTTTGTCCTTTGGATAACCGTGGACAGGCGCTCCAGCATCACCCTGTTGTTTTCGATCAAAATGACCTGATAATCCATCGTCAGCACCTGCCTGTCAGTTAAAGAAACGCCCCAGCCACGATGACACGCCGCCGCCGCGCTTTTCGGGCACCTGCTCCACCGCTTGATTAGTATAACGAGCCACCAGTTCCCTCATGGCCCCCGCCAATGCAGTATTTCTGGTATGCACCAGAGGCACCCCCGTCATTATGGAATCCCTCGCCGCCTCGAAATCATTCGGGAGGACATGGTAAAAGTGATCCCCCAAGAGCTTCTCGACATCCCCGAGCTCAATTTTCGTCTGGGAATTGCTGCGGTTCAGCACAAGGCGAATCTTGCTGTCCTCATAGCCAAGGCCGCGAATAGTGTCGCATCCTATTTTCATGTTCTTGATGGTCGGAATAAAATCCACGATGCCCAAAAAAGTGATTATCGTGCTCATATCCATGACCATCAGATTGATTTCGCTGAAAGCCGAGGTCGTATCCACGACGACAAAATCAAAATTGAATTGGAGATTTTGCAGGATATTCTGAACCGACGTCGCCTCAATATTGTACGCCTCATCGAGACGAATCGGAGCCGCGAGAACCGAAAAGGAAATATCGTCGCATCGGTACACATCGAGGAACTCCCGCGCGTCAAAGGACTCCGGGGCTTCCTTTACCGCGCGCGCCGCGTCGGCGATTGTCCGCTCCGGCATGAGATGCAGATAATTGCATATATCCCCAAACTGAAGGTCGACATCAGCCAGGCAGACATCATACCCCTGACTGGAAAGCTCGGCGGCCATATTTATGCCTATCAGGGTTTTCCCCACAGCCGAGGCCGTGCTGAATACATCTATTATGCTGCCTCTGCGTCCTTCCTCCATATGCTTCCGCCTCCTTTTCCATTGTTTTGAATAATATGGCTATATTTTTAGGGACGGGTATATGCCACGGCATATAGGCCGCCCTTGAAGTGCTGTTCACAAATATCGTCTGATATTCATTAATTCCCTTCTTCTCCTGCGGTTGCTGCCTCCAGCACAACCGCCTCGGCGTCGGGTTTATAGATTCGATTCCATGCGTTCCCCATTCTCACGGGTGACGCACCATCCACCTGTATGCGCTCCTTTGGCTCCCGCGCGTTGCTCTCCTGCTCCTTTTTTGCCCGCTCGGCCTCCTCGGCCTTTTTGTCCTCGTTCAGATCGACCTTGTTCTGCGCCTTTACCTCCTCGCGTCCCTTGTCGTACATTTCCTGCATCTTGTCCGACATACGGGCAGGAGTATTCTCATCCACCAGCACGGGCGTTATCAGTATAATCAGCTCACGCTTGTCAGTGGAGCTTTCCGTGTGCTTGAAGAACTCGCCCAGAATCGGAATCGCGGAGAGCAGAGGGATTTTCGACACTGTCTTTATCTCCTCGGAATTGAGCAGGCCGCCAACCACCATCGTAGAGCCGTTATTGAGATGGACGATGGAGTGAGCCTCACGCGCCGTAATGGCCGGCACCGAGGTGGAGCTTGTCATGACCGAATTTGAATAATCAAGACGGCTGACGCCAGCATGAACCTCCGCCGTTATAGTGCCATTCTCCTCCACGACAGGGCGGATATTCAGCCGTATGCCGTAGTCCTTCCACTCCAATGTCTCGCCGCCGTTCCCGTCAGGGACCGGATACGGGAGCTGACCCCCGATGAAAATCTTCGCCTTTGCGCCGCTCATCGTGGATACGCTGGGACGCGAAAGCACCTTCGCTTTCCCCTCTTTTATCAGCAGATTGAGCGTGGCATTTATTGGCGAGAAATGATTCCACAGCCAAAATCTGGAGTCATGGCTGTTCGCGAATGACTCGCCGCCATAAAAAGAGCCGACCGCGTCGTCATCTGTCATGAAACTGACCCCTCCGCCGTATTTCAGGCCGAGGTTCTTCGCCCCGTCGTCCGAAATCTCCACCAGCTGCGCCTCAAGGCGAACCTGCGACGGATTCTCGATAGTCAAAAGGTCTATGACATTATTATAAACCCTGTTCGTCCGATAATCGAAATCGTACTCAAAATCACTGTCGCTTGTCATGTCGCTAGTGGCCGACTCGGAATTGGCAGCCTTGCTGTCCTCCTTCATCGTGTCGCCCGTGTAGAGGCTGGCGATTTTCACCGCCATCATATGCTCCATTTGATTTCTGACTGTTCCTTTGAGCAGCACGCGGCGAGAGCCGCCTTCCTTTCCCGGCACCACCTGCACCCGCACGCGCGGCAGACCGATGGCGCGCTGTATTGCCAGCGCCTGCCCTTTGTCGTCGATGCCCACGTTCACCGTGTACTGCTCCACCGAGCCGTCCTCATACCAGACAAAAAGTGTCGTCGCGCCGGGCGCGTTCCCGACAATCAGCACCTCCGAATCAAATCCGGATGGGCGCACTATATCTGCCACATCGGGATTGGCAATGGCTATATTCGAAATAGCCATGCTTCCCTCAAAAAGAAAACTGCCGTTTAATTCAATGTCAATATATTCCGCCGCAAACGCCGCCGGCGAATATAGAGCCATTCCCAAAAATCCCAGCGCGGCGGCGCCACATTTCCATCGGTTCATGCCTCATTGCCCCCTGCTTGCCTTAGTCCCTCGAATAATCTCCATATCACTGCCCGGGTCAGACGCGCCGCTCGCCGGAGGGCTGTATGATTGCCGCGGCGCGGGAGTGTGAGCTGCAGGAGACGGACTCGTAATTCTCTGATTCGTAAAGAAGAAATATTGCGTGTCACGGATATACATATCGCTTGGCTTATGAGGGCGAAGCGAAAGATAAATCTGCCCGGCCTGCGCCGCAACCGCAAGGCGAAGCTCATCCTCCGGGTGGACGGCCAGCGTCGCCGTCGTCACCGTCCTGCCCTGCGTGGCAAAATTGAGATTATTTTTCTGCGTCCCCTTTTCTTCATTTGCCACGCCATCCTCGGGACGCTCCGTCGCCTGATTGACGCCGAGCAGCAAGACATCCTGCAAAATCAGCTCGCCCACGATTTTCCCGCTCTCGGCCTTTTCCGAGACGAGCATGACGTCCACATAATCACCGGGCTTCATAAAACCGGAGACGCCTGTCACATCGTTTATCCCTACGGACATCGCGCGCCGGTTATTCGGAATCCTCCCGGCAAAAGTGGAGTCCCTGTTATCGCGATATAATTTTTTATCCGTGATAAAGTCCCCCGCCATTATTGCTACGCGAGCCGCGCGTCCAACAATCCCGGAGACCTCCGATATTGCCCCTTCCGGCACAATGTTCTCGGGGACCTCTATCTTTTGGAGCATGCTCTCGCTGATCTTATCACGCGCTTTGATGTCAACCTGCGCCTGCACCACCCTGACCATCTTGATTTTCGGCTCGCTCGGCTGCGAAGGAGCGTCTCCGCTCCCTGTCAGTTTAGACAAAGTAAAATAAAAAATCAAAAATGCCAAAACGCCGGCGACCCCGGCAAGCATCAGCAGCTGACGCGGCGAAAGCCCTTCCATCATCGAGGACAATTTCTCTCCAAGCTTCATTCCACGTTTTCCTTTCTACATAGAAATATAGTCATCATGAATAAATATGGAAATCAAAAAAATTTTCATTAAATTCTAAGGCTTTTGATTTTTATATTTTATTTTATCATTTTTTTCATAAAAATTCCATCTAAAAAAAGAAAAATGCACTCATACTGCTTACTGTCAGAAGGAGTGTCGGCATGACTTTGAAACTTTTCTTTGGCAATATTTTTTTTGGTGCCTGCGCTTTGCTCCTTGCTTTTCTCACTTCACACATAATCGACGCGCTGTACCGGAGTCGCCCAGATTTAATTGAGTGGCCGCTGCCATCGAGGAGCGCCGTCCGTGCTCGCGTGTTTCTCCTGTGGATTGGTTTTCTCGTGAGTATTAAGGGGATATGGCACACGGATTATATCTCATCAAATCCCCCTCTCTTTATTTTCCTGCTCATAGCGGCGATACTGCTGCTCGCAATGACAGCAACTGACATTGAGCAGCACCTGCTCTTTGATGCGTTGACCGCTCCGCTGGCGATTGCAGGCCTGCTCTGCGCGGCTTGCCTCGCCCTCACGACAGCCGACGTAGCCTCTCTGCTTCTTTCACGCGCGCTGGCATCGCTTGGAGGCGGTATTCTCTTTCTGATTATCGCAATCCTCACAAAAGGCGGCATAGGCGGAGGCGACATCAAGCTCATCGCCGCCCTCGGCCTTTGGCTCGGAGCGGAGCGATTGACCACGGTCATCGTCATTGGTTTGATACTTGGCGGCATGGCTGCGTTCGTCCTGCTTATCACCGGGAAAAAGAAACGAAACGACACCTTTGCCTACGGCCCATATTTCACCATTGTCGCCCTGCTCTCCCTCATAATATACGGCCTTTGATAAAATATAATAATTGTCCGATATGCAGCCATCTGCGTTGTCATCGTCAGTCGTCATAGCTCGCTATGACTCCTTCCTCTTCCTAGCATCTGACTACATCTCGAACAATTATTGTTCTGTTTCTGGACGAGGTGATACACTGGTCGAATTTACCCATAAAGCAATGGGTAAAAAAAAGGGACGCGATTGCGTCCCTTAGTTTTTATTTCTTCTTCGCTTTCTTGCCATTGACGGCATCCTTCAGACCCTTGCCGGCTCTGAATGCCGGAGCCTTCGCCGCAGGAATGGTGATTTCCTTTCCCGTCTGGGGATTGCGTCCCTTGCGTGCGGCACGCGCTCTGACCTCAAACGTGCCAAAGCCCACCAAAGCAACCTTGTCATTCTTTACCAGCGCATCCTTCACGGAATCCATGAGGGCGTTGATTGCCTGCTCCGAGGCTTTCTTCGTGAGCTTGCTTTTCTTGGCGACTGCATCAATGAGTTCTGTCTTGTTCAAAATTATTTCCTCCTTCAAAGGTTGAATTTATGGCATTTATGCCAAACACATCTGCATAATACCATACTATACATGGCTTTGCAAGAGTTGATTGAAAAATTTTATTGGAATAATACTATTTTTATTGATGCAACTACTATAAGTGAAAATCGCCGCCACGCTGAAAAAACGACTTAACCTATGTGACGCTCGATCTCGTCGTCTGCCGCATGGGTGAGTATAAACGAGACGTTGTAAAAAGAAAAGCTGTCCGCGAGTATTCCTTCACGAACAGCTTTTTTGTTTGCATTTCCAAAACGTTGTGCTATAATATTTTTTGAAAGGTGCTTGCCATCCCATAAATGGTAGGCGGTCGGCCCTCTGCGGAGGGACTGTGACCCTCCGATGACATAGAAACCCTTCGGGGAATCTACGAAAGGAGGGGCGTGATGCCTATGTACATATTGGAACTTATGGCCGTTCTCGGCTATACGGCGACAATATTCAGCATTGGCTATATTCTTGGCTGTAATGTCAATAAACAGAAATGACCGCCCTTAGCTCCAACTAGCGCGGTCAATTTCTGATCAACTATATGGGCTGACCGTTTACCGGCGAGCACCTTTCTTTGTCTATATTATACTGCGTCGCGGCTTCTTCGTCAAGAAGCCGTTTTTTTATTGCACCCCCTCCGTCAGCCCTGACGGACTGCCACATCCCTTTTCAGGGGAGCTGCCCCGAAATTTTTCGGTCTTCTCATAGTACCTCTTCGCCACTTCGTCTTTGGTGAACACGTCTTCCACCTCTTGCCCTACCAGTTTGCTTCCACATACTTATCAGCCGCTTTGTCATCAATCCCAAAAACCTCTGCCAGTTTGATGGCTATGGTTTTTTTGTCAAGGTTAAAGCTTTTCAGCGCGACTACCGTACCTCTGATGCCTTTCTCCTCGCCACGTTTTTCGCCTCGTTCTTCGCCCCTTTTTTCGGCATATCTCAGCTGTGCCACCTGATCCCTGCGGAATTTCTCGGCCTTCTCATAGGACCTCTTTGCCACTTCGTCTTTGGTGAACACGTCTTCCACCTCCATAGCTTCCCGGATTGCTTCTTCACCGGCGGCGATTTCCTCCAGTTCCTCATCGGTGGTGCCAGTGGAGAAGTAGGCCGCCCATTTTTCCATGCGGTTCATGTCCTTCACGCTCTTGCTCTTGATGTACCTTATCCGCCACAGATTTGTTTATGTCATCGATTGCCTTAAAACTCATAATATCACCCAATCACAAATCCTCGATATACTTTGAATCTTTGGCGATTTTCTCCATATTTTCTTTGGTGAGTTTATCGGAGTAAATGTCCTCCAATTTGCTGTCGTTGCGGCTGGCCATTCGCATAACGCCTAAACGTTCGTACAAAGCGTCATCATCTTTGGACGGATAATATTTTTTCATATTGGCCAGCAATGCACTTTCTACTCGCTTGCTCTCATCTCGAGAAAGTTTTCCTTTGAGGTAGTCGCTCACCATAACGCTACCGTAACCAAGCTCCTTGAAGGCATCGACAATAGCCTTAATTTCGTTCGTTTCCATGCAACTGCGACCGATTTCAAACAGAAAATCTTCCGGCAACTCAATTCCCTTGACTTCCTCAACGCCCTTGGTAAGCTCCATAGTACCGATACGTCTTTTTTCACTTATTGTTCCCCTCTCTTTTGCGCATGAATGGAGCTATTTTAAGTATCTGCTCGCCCATTTTTGCCGCATAAGCTTTTCTGAGAAATCCGGAAAATCGTGTGCCATAACCAATACGATTTCATTTAGCCCTTTGGAGAGAGACAGACATCATTGTTCCTCCAATTTTGTGCCGCAGCCGCTTGCCTCGCTCCCAAAGGAGCAAAGAAAACTTCCACGGCACCCAAAGTTTATTGCTCAAATCGAGCATATCATCTGTATGGGGAATCGTGCTTGTGAGCTGATGCCTGTCGTCATATCGCCGTTGCGTAGAGCGCAAGAGTGACAGAATGTCCTATAGAAACGCATGTCGCATTTATGCCAAGCCTTTCGGCCATTTTTGCATCTCTTAAATTTTATGCAGCCTCACACTTCATCTGCATCTGAAGCGGATTTCCAACGATCTCTGTCCCTCTCCAAAGGGCTGAACGGCAGATTTTCTCTGCCAATCAGCCGTATACTGCCCGTTGCCTATTTTTCCATCATTTCCTCTAAGATAAAGCCATTCTCCCCCGCAAGGTCGAACTTCGGCGTGTAGTCCACCTGCGTTTGGAGCAAAGCCTCGTCAATCTTGATGGACACCTCGTCCGCGGCGCGAGTGAGTTCCTTCACCATGGCGCGGACTTTGTTACGGTCGTAGTCTATGGTCATGATGCGGTCAATGTCATAGACATACTCCGTTTGGTTACCGTCCTTGTTAAACACATAGCCCCTGCCCTCACGTTTTTGCAGTTCATGGGAGCTTTTTCGGTTGGCAAGCCCTTGGAGCATGTCAAGGAATGCCCGTCGGCTCTTGTTGCCGTCCACCGCCGCGTCGAGGTTAAAGTCCATGCCCGCCTTTGCTTTCCCGATGGCCATGCCAAGGCGTTCTTTCTCCGCCATGAGTTCCTGCCAAATGCCAAGGAGCCGCCCCACGTCAAAGCCCTCGTCGGATTTCTGGCTGACATCCACGCTCTCGTCCTGCTGCCCCGCCAGAGCCTTGCTGCGGAGATGCTTCTCCGTGACGGTCATGACATTGTCCGGGTCGGACAAGTAGCGAGTGATACAGTTCATCAAATCGCCGATTTTATTCTGTGCCTGAAAAGCTTCTTTCAAGTTCATGGTCATCTACCTCCCTAATCCTTAACATATTCGATACGATTTTCAATATTTCTGCCAAGTCCTAAAATTCCCCATTGCATCCCTTGAGCCTGTGCGAATGGCTATCAAATCAAATCTTAAAAAAGACCAACTATAGTATTTCCCCCCCGAAAATTCCTTCTTTTTTTGAAAAAAATTTAAAAAATTTTAAAGTCAGTAAACTATCAACCGCTCCCAAAAATCACGCAGGGACTGGAGCTCGTGAGACTCGGCTATGCCCGTCTTGCACCAGATGGCAAAGTGCTCACTGGTAGGATAGCCGTCTGCTCCGAGCTTGCTCTTGGCTCGTCGCACGGTTTCCTCTGCCGAGTAGAGCTTATACTTTTTGGTTTTCCAGAGCATCTCCAAAAGTTCCCATATTTGCGCCTGCGGAATGACGACGGAGCCTGTCCGTATCGTCTGCGTCCATTCCGTCGGTCGCCCGTATCTTTTGGGGAATTGACAGATAGAGAAATGTTCTTCCCCTCGCAGAAAGTCGTTGAAAGACTCCTCGTGAACAATACCAAATTTATCTTTGCCATAGAGGATACATTTCTCTCCCGTCCAGATGCCGTAACACTTCAGTAAGCCTTCATTTTCAACGCATACCACATCGCCCTGTCGTACCTTGCGAGGGAAACCGTGGCGCACACGATTGCCACGGATGCCATTCAGGAAGAAATTCATCAGTGGATTGCCAACCATAGCACTTCACCTCCTGTTTCATCTGTTTGAAGCTCAATGCGTCCGGAATGGCTGCCGCTGCCGTGCTTATTGTCGCAATATGCTGTCGGCAGCCGTCCCAATTGTCCCTCAATCATGCTTCGGCAGGAGTTGGCTCAGGCTTTATCGACGCCAGTGTCTCGTCCAGCGATTTGGTCAAATCCTCCATCGTGCTCTTGAAGTGCCTGACAGCTGCGTCATCTGTGTCGGTGACATTATCGCCGTCATTACGTTCGGATTCCTGAGCCTCGATAGTCTGCGCTTTGAGGTCGGCAATGATTTTCTCGCCGCGCTTCTGCAATGTGGCCTGGAGCTTACTGATGGTTGCCTCGACTTCGGCGTAAACTGCTTCACGTTCCTCGTCCGTGGTGCATTCCTCCATGGCCCACTCAGCCTCGCTCTTTACCTTTTCAGCCAAAATTCTCATGCCGTCGGCTTTCAGTGCTTTCACCTTGGCACGCTCGACTTCTTCGTCATAGTCCCAATGGTCGGACTTATTTTCTGATTCAAGCCATGCCGCCAATGCCAGTCCTGCCACACTACCTGCAGCTAAAAGCAAACCGTTTTTCCACCATGTCATGTCAATCATCCTCCTGTTAAGATGTTCATTATGTCTTTCGACTGCTCCAAGTATAATGCGGATGATTGGCAAAAAGGTTGCCTGGCAGGCAACCTTTGAAAAAAATTGTAAAAATTATTCGTCTGATGGTTTGCGCCAGTTGGTCAGCGGCTTGTGACCACGCATGTACATTTGATTATTGATTTCGTCAATGCTGTAGATCCCCCTGTCAATGAAGAACTCAACAATGAGGTCGCTTTCGCTGCTGTGGGAAAGCGAATATCCTGCCCGTTTCAATAAATCGGCGGTTTCATCGATGTCAAGATGCAGGGCAATGGCAAAGGCAAGGGCCGTTTCCTTGGTGGGATGATAGCCCTTGTCCGCCTTTATCTTGGAGAAATGCGCCTTCGTCAGTCCTGCCTTGGTATATACATCGGCGGGC
>JAFTAB010000064.1 GCA_017458745.1 Schwartzia sp. (in: firmicutes)
TGACAGCTTGTACTCCGATCTGCCGTTTATGATGGGCTTGGCGTAGCTTCGCGAGCCGTCGCGGCCAAATATGCTTGAAAAGATGATGCCGTCATTGTGCTGGTCGAGCATCGCCACGGCGTATGAGAGGTCGCCGCCAGTGTCGGCAAATGCCGAAAATCTGACAACGCCTATGCGAGTCAAGGCGAGATTTAAGAGCGTCGAGATGCGGCCGATTTCCTCTTTCAGCCGCGCGTTTTCATCGGCGACTTGCTGCGTGGCGTGTATGTGGTCGAGCAGCATGTGCTCAAAATTCGCGCCTGTCTGCTCCCCTTTCATCATGGCGTTATAGCGTGAACTTAGGCTCCCCAGCTTTGAAAATAGCACGATTACAAGTATTAGGAGCAATATCGACAATGAGCTCAGGCATATCACGATTATGGGCATATTGTCATTAAATATTTTCATGGTTTCATTCGTCATTTGGTGATTCTCCTGCTTCTGTAGTTTCTTCTGCAATTCCAGTTGGAATGTCCTTGATTTTTTCAAAATACTCGCTATAAGGTATGTCGGGCGATATTATCAATCCGTCATGAAGCGTGGGGGCTCGAAGTTCCTCATGCCAGTCGCCGAATACATGGGCAAGCACCTCATCGTATTCCCGTGGTATTGGCATCTTGAGATTTTCAAAGGGAACCTCGATGAGGTCATTCAGCTGGGCGACGGTTGGCGCAGGTCTATGCCCCTGTATATCGTTAAGGAAAAATTCCGCGCGTCTTTCTTTGCCGGAGCGGGTGAGCTCATTGAATGAGTCGAGTGAGAAATCATCAAAGAATTTGAATCGCTCCTTTTGGCTCATAGCGGAAAGCTCCACTATCGTCTCGCGGGGGAGCTGGAGCGGCAGCCCGAGCGCCGCATGGCTTTTTATTTGCTCCGGGTCAAGCGCCATTATCAAGAGCTCTTTGCGTATCTCGCGTGAGATTCTTTCATCCTCCAGCTCGTCGGAAACTATATCAAAAGGATATATGTCTATGAACATTCCTTGGTTCATGCCGTCGCGGTACTCCGGGAATTGCACCGCTGTCGTGCGCGAGTCGCGCAGCTTTGACAGCGCGAATATATATGTATCGGAATATATGGTCTGGTAAAAGTATGGTTCACGAATCTCGGTTTTGGCTATTTCTTGAAATCGCGCATAATCGGGGCGAAGCATGGCTATGTCGATGTCGTCGTCCCACGGTATAAATCCGTGATGGCGGGCGGCCCCGAGCAACGATCCACCATAGGCGAAATATTTCAGGCCATATTTTTTGCAAATTTCATCGAAAACCGAAAATATTTCAAGACACTTTTCCCATATTTTTTTGCGGTCTGTCGTAACGAGAAAGCCCGACCTTATCTCATCATGCCCGATGTCTTTGACAAATGACATGCTCTCACCTCAATCATATCGTGAATTTTCTCGATGCCTCGCGCAGGAGGTCTTTTTTGTGGGATATATCGCCGTCGTCGCGATTGTCGATTTCATCGGCCGCAGGCATTGGCTTTTCCCCGCCCAGCATTTCCAATATTCTGGTGAGGTCGTCCTCGCTGTAATATTCGATTTCGATTCGACTCTTCTTTTTGCCCTTCGGTATCGGCAGGATTCTCACCTTGGCGCCGAGATATTTTTGTATCCGCTCCTCCGCGTCGACTATATGCACGTCGCGCGGCGGCTCTGCCTTCGCCTTTTGTGATTTGCCGCCGTCCTCGTCAAGCAGCGCGGGATTATTCTTCAGCTTTGCGACCAGCTCCTCCGATTCGCGAGCGGAGAGATTATTTTTTACTATGTAGTCTGCCGCTTTTTGCATGAGAGCCTCATCGCCGAGCGCCAATAGGGGCCTCGATTGCCCCATCGTGATGACGTTGTCGAGGATGCCCTGCTGCACGCGATCCGGCAGAGCCAAAAGTCGCAATATGTTTGCAATATGCGAGCGGCTGCGCCCGATTTTTTTCGAGATGTCCTCCTGCGTCAGCTGGTACATTTTCACGAGGGAGCTGTAGGCGCGCGCTTCCTCGATGACCGATAGGTCTTTGCGCTGTAGATTTTCAATCAGGGCGATTTCAGTGAGCTTTTCCATTGAGTAGTCGCGAATGATGGCCGGTATCTCTTTCAATCCTGCGATTTTCGCGGCGCGGAATCTCCTCTCGCCGGCTATAATCTCAAAGCTCCCAGCCGAGCCTATTTTTCTGACTATGAGCGGCTGTAGGATGCCGTGTTCTTTTATTGAGTCGGCGAGTTCATTGAGCGCTTCCCCGTCGAACACGCTGCGAGGCTGGTTCTTGTTAGGCCAAAGGCGCATGATGGGGATGCTCGTTATATGCTCTCCCGTGTCATTTATGTCGCTTATTTTATTTTTTTGCTCCTCGCCAGCCGATGAGCCTCTTTCAGTCGCAGTCGCCGCTATGTCAGGCTTCTCTTCGTTGGCTTGGCTCTGAGTCGGCAGCAGTGCGCCAAGACCCCTGCCAAGCCCTCGTCCTTTGTTAATCACGGAAAATCACCTCCTGCGCGAGGTCTTTATATGTCTCGCTGCCCTTCGCGTTATTGTCATAGAATGCGACAGGCATGCCGTAGGACGGAGCCTCGGCGAGTCGCACTGTCCTGGGAATGACTGCTTTGAATACCTTGTCGGGAAAATATTTTCTTACTTCCTCGGCAACCTGTGCCGAGAGGTTCGTGCGTGAGTCATACATCGTCAGCAGTATGCCGAATATTGTGAGATCGGGATTGATTCCGTCATTCACGAGGCGGATGGTATTCATCAGCTCCGATATGCCCTCCAAAGCGTAAAACTCGCATTGCACCGGCATCAAAACCCCGTCGGCCGCCGTCAGCGAGTTGAGGCTCAAAAGTCCGAGGGACGGCGGGCAATCAATGATGATATAGTCGTAGTCGTCGCGCAGCGAGTCGAGTGCCCATTTGAGGCGGTACTCGCGGTTGTCGAGATTGGCGAGCTCAATCTCAGCTCCAGCAAGATTTATATTTGACGGCAGGATATCGAGACCGTATTGCGTGTGCGCGATGGCCGACTTCACGTCACCGCCCGTCAATATCACTTCGTAGACGGAGGATGCCAGCTCTTTTTTATTAAGCCCGACGCCGCTCGTGGCGTTGCCCTGAGGGTCAAAATCCACCAGCAGCACGCGCAGCCCAAGCAGGCCGAGTGAAGATGCCAGATTGACTGCCGTGGTCGTCTTTCCGACGCCGCCTTTTTGATTTGCAACGGCAATAATTTTTGCCAAAAAGCTCACCTTATTTCAAGAAATATCATAAACAACTTTTCTTATTATATCGAAAGTTCAAGTTAAGTTAAAGAGACAGATGATATTTTTTGCAAAAAAATTCGATAATGTTTCACGTGAAACATTATCGAATTTGATGATTCCAGTTGGAAGTTTAATTAAAATTATAATTCGTAAGGATTTTCTTTTTGCCGTAGAGTTTTTCCTGCATCGCCTCATAGATTGATATTGCGAGATATGAGCCTTGCATGTTATGCACATTTTCAAAGCCCATTCCTTTCAGCGCCATGCAGGCATTGTAGCTCCGCTGGCTCGTGCGGCAGTGGACGTAGACGGGCACATCTTTTGGTATCTCGTCTGTGCGGCTTCGGAGCTCGGAGAGCGGGATATTTGTCGCGCCCTCTATATGCCCCGCATTGTACTCGCCTTTTTCGCGCACGTCGATTATGACAGCTTTTTGCTCGACAAGGTCGCGCAGCTTATCGAGATGCACCTGACGGAATTTTCTCTCAAGAAGATTTTCGGCGACGAGCGCGGCCATTTGAGCGGCATCTTTTGCCGTCGATACGACAGGCGCATAGCAAAGCTCCGTGGCGGAGAGGTCGTATATGGTGCCGTGAAAATGAATGACAGAGGCGATGATGTCAATCAGTCTGTGAGCGTCATGCTCGCCGATGGCCTGCGCGCCGAGTATGCGTCCCGTCGGTGTCTCAAAAAGCAGTTTGAGATGGATTGGCGCGGCATCGGGCATGAGGCTCACTTTGTCGAAGGGAATGACAAGCGCGGTGTCGTATGGTATGCCACATTCTTTTGCGATGCGTTCATTTAATCCCGTCGAGGCAGCGATTTTTTTGAATATGCGTATGACTGATGAGCCGATGAAGCCGCGCCCCATGCGCGCGCATCCCATGACAGCGTCAGCGGCATCGCGCGCCTCCATCTGCGCTGGCCATGCGAGCGCGAGGCGCATAGGCTTTTTGGTTTGGCTGTTGTACACCTCTATCGCGTCGCCAATCGCATATATATTTTTGTCGCTCGTCTGGTATCTGTTATTTACCTTTATGCCGCCCGTTGCACCTATTTCCAGCCCAGCTGCCTTTGCAAGCTGCGTCTCAGGTGCCACGCCTATTGCCATGACGACTGCCTCGGACTTTATTTCTCTGCCGCTTTTCAGCACGATTTTTCCGTCTGTTACCTTTGACACGCCGTCACCAAGAATCAGGTCTATGCCATTGTCGAGCATCTCCTTGTGAAGGATTTGTATCATATCGAAATCAAACGGCGTCATGATTTGATCCATTGCCTCGACAAGTGTCACGTTCAGCTTGGCCTCGGCAAGGTTCTCGGCTATCTCGCAGCCTATGAAGCCTCCGCCCACGACGGCAATATTTTTGATTGCCCTTGCATGAATATATTCATCAAGTCTAATTATGTCGCTGACATTGCGAACGGAAAAGACATTTTCGCGGTCAATGCCTTCTATGCTCCTCGGCAGTATCGGGGCTGCGCCGGGAGAAAGAACCAGCACGTCATAGGGCAGCGTGTAATTCTCATTCGCCGTGAGATTTTTGACCGTCACGGTTTTTCTGTCGCGGTCAATTTCAGTTGCCTCGCATCTCGTCCTCGCGTCTATGTTGTATTGCCGCTTCAGCCGCTCGGGTGTCATCATTATGAGGCTTGCGCTCTCGTTGATTATGCGTGAGAGATAGTACGGGAGCGAGCAATTTGAAAATGAAACATGCTCCCCTCGCTCCAGAATTATTATTTCGGCATCTTCCGAAAGCCGCCGCAGGCGAGCCGCGAAAGACGCCCCGCCAGCGACTCCGCCGATAATCACGATTTTTTTTGGCATGGCTTTACTCCTTCAGTGCGGCCTCAGTCGCTTTTCGTGCGCAGAATCCGATTATCTGCTGGCAATTTTTCGCTCGCGCCTTTTTGCCCTCGGGCGTGCTCTCGTCAAACGGCAGGCAGAGGTCACGGCAATCCATGGTGCCATACTCCGTGACAACGTCCCTTACATATGCCTCATGGCGCGGATATATTCCGGTGCCATCGTGATGGAGCTGGTCAACGCGTTCCTCGAATGTCTCTTTTTCGTATGGATTTTTCCGTCCCTGGCGTGTGCCTATGGCGCAGACTCCTGCGTTCACCGCGCCGCACATATGATGCGTGAAGCCGATGCCGCCGCCCATGCCCGACACCAAGGCGACAGTCTCCTTCGGGAAGTCCGAAACGCCAAGCTCCAGATATGCGAGCATAACGCACTCGCCGCAATTCAGCCCATCGCGGAAATGGCCGCGCGCCAGCTTCTCGGCTTTCGCGGCAAGCTCCTCAATCTCCTCCGGTGCATAGGTCTTTTTCTCTGACATGGAAATTCCTCCTCACATAATTAATATAATGAAAGAAAATGATGAGTATATATTCTATATTGCCCGCGCAAAAACCTTTTTTGTATGAATTGATGGCATTTTCTTTCGTTGCATTTCGTTCGGCGTATGATATATAATGAAAATTGCTCGGCTTGTACCGGATATTGATTAATAGAGCTATGAAAAAATGAATTAGGAGATGGAGGAAAATAAGTTGGCTAAATTATTTTACTCCGGTTCCTTGGGGGGACAGAATGAAATTCATTGAGGATTTGCGAGAGTGCGCGGAGAAATTTGGAATAACGCTCGACGATTATCGGCTGAAACAGTTTGACACATATTTCGGGATGCTCATAGATTGGAACGAGAAAATAAATCTAACGGCAATCACGGAGCCGCATGAGGTGGCAGTGAAGCACTTCATTGACTCGCTCTCGTGCCACGATGAAAAATATTTCAGCGATGGCGCGAGCGTAATCGACGTAGGCACAGGCGCAGGTTTTCCCGGCATCCCGCTGAAGATTTTTAGGCCCGATATAAAGCTCACTCTGCTTGACTCACTCCAAAAGCGCGTCAATTTTCTCTCGGCGGTTTGTGACACGCTCTCAATCAAAGACGTGGAAATTATTCATGCGCGTGCCGAGGACGGGGCGAGGCAAAAGGAGCATCGAGAAAGATATGACGTGGCGGTGTCTCGTGCGGTGGCTCGCATGAGCGTGCTCGCCGAGTACGCTCTGCCGTATGTGAGGACGGGCGGGTATTTCCTTGCGCTCAAGGGCGCGAAATTCGACGAGGAGGCAGACGAAGCCAAGCGTGCGATAGCGACACTTGGCGGCAAAATAGAAAAAATATCCCCCGTGAAGCTGCCGACGCTCGATGACAAAAGAGCAATCATCGCAGTAAAAAAAATAAAGGCAACGCCGAAAACGTATCCAAGAAAAGCAGGCACACCTGAAAAAAAGCCGCTGTAGCGGAGTAAGAATTGCATATAAGTACAAATAAAGCAATAGTTAAAGTTGTTGCTGATTGTATATATTAAAAATGAAAAAATATTTTTGTAACAATAATGCTGTAACTGCATCATAATAAAAATACTGTTAAATAATTATTTGATATATAGAAAGTGCTTATAATATTTTATTTTAATTAAGGCACTGAGTGATTTATTGTCTAAAAATATGCAAATTTTTATTTGCCATTATGCCAATTAGATGATATACTATGAAAAGTTTTATTTACAACTTTACATAGTAGTTGAAGCGATGAGCGGAAGCAAGCGATTTATGTCATTGCAGGGAGTTGCCGGGCGGTGCAAGGCAATATGGCGTGTCGCGTCTCGTCCGTGAGCCTTGCGGTCGAATGGAGTAGGCCGTGACGTTTAGTCTGCGTTAGTGATTTTGAGCAATAAATGCGGGTGGCACCGCGCGGTCAGTTTTGTTGTCGCGCCCCGACGGATGGGTTTTCCATTTGTCGGGGCTTATTTATTTTTTATTTCATTAATATTATGGGGGGATTTTGAATGAATGGGTTTAGCAAATCATGGCGTGTCATCATTGCCTGCATGATGGCGGTGTGCATGGCGGCTCTCGCCGGATGCGGCGCGTCAAAGAGCGCGTCAGGCGGAGACTCCGGCGGCGTGGCCAAGGGCGGCAAGGTGGAGCTGAAGCTCGCGTATCATCTGCCGGTGGATCATCATCTTTCAAAGAGCATAGAGAAATTCGCCAAGACTGTCACAGAGCGATCGAAGGGCGAGATAACGATAACGACGTACCCCGCCGGCCAGCTCTATACGGATAAGAGCATGAACGATGCCATCATGAGCGGCGGACTCGACATGGGGCTGAACTCGACCGCCATGTGGACGACGGTGATTCCTGCGCTGAATGTGCTCGATGTGCCTTTCCTGCTGCCGAATTATGACTCGGTCGCGAAGGCAATCGACGGCGGGCTCGGCAAGACGCTAGGCGATGAGATGGAGAAGAAGGGCGTTCATCCGCTGATTTGGGCGGACTATGGTTTCATACAGTTCACGAACAACACGCGCCCCATCACGAAGCCCGATGATTTCAAGGGACTACAGATAAGGGGATATGGTCAGATTCCCGCGGAGACGATAAAGGCGCTCGGAGGCTCGCCTGTCACGATGGGGGCCGCCGAGGTCTACACGGCGATACAGCGCGGCACGATTGACGGTCAGACCTCTGGGCAGACGGCGATGTTCAGCCGCAAGATTTACGAGGTCTCTAAATATCTGACTGTCACGAATCACGCTTTCTGCGAGTTCGTGCTTGCCGTGAACAAGGCGAAATGGGACAGCCTCACGCCGGATCAGAAAAAGCTGGTCGAGGGCGTGGCCAATGAGATCCGCGACGAGATTCGCAAGGAGACGAAGGGCGAGGATGAGACTTCGCTGAAGAAACTCAAGGAGAACGGCATGGAGGTCTACGAGGTTCCACAGGGCGAGGTGAAGCTGTGGCAGGATGCGACGGCGAGCGTGCGCGAGGATTTCATAAAGGCCAACGGCGATATCGGCAAGAAGGTAGTGGACGAGTGCCTTGCCGCGAGCAAGTAAATCTTCGCGGGCGCGCGCCGTCAAATGCCAAGACGCAAGGCGGCACAGCGTGCCCGCAATGGCAGAAGCATAGCAAATGGGGAGAGTCGTAATGGAAGCTTTTGTTAAATTTTATGACAGGCTGGCAAGCGTCGTCAGCAAAATCGCAGGCGTAATCGCCGGCATGTGCATCATCTGCGTGGCATTTATCGTCACGTATGAGGTTATCGCCCGCGGGCTTTTCAATGCGCCGACGGAGTGGGTGCTGGAGGTGTCGACGTATCTGATAATTGTCGCTGGATTTTTGGGGCTCGGTATCACGTTGCGCCACCGCGCGCATGTCTCGGTCGATTTCCTCACCTCGCGTATCCCGTCACGCGCGCGCTGCATTCTCGACGCGGCGACGACGCTTCTTACGATTATCCTTTTTTACATTTTCATGACGGAGGCGACCGACCTCGTCATGGCGTCGTTTGAGTTCAACAAGCTCTCGCCATCTATCTTGCGGTTTCCCCTATGGATCCCGCAGAGCGCGATGATATATGGCTCGATATTGCTGGAAATGGAGCTGGTGCGCCAGCTACTCAACGACCTCCTTATCATGAAAAGAGGCAATTTAGGCGTTATTGATGACGGGGAGGCGAAATAGATGCTCGTTGGATTTTGCGCGCTCATCATTTTGCTTCTTGTCGTTGGGATGCCTGTCGCTTTCTCGCTGATGCTAGCGGGAGTCCTGGGAATGCTTTTTTTCCTTGGCGGCGCGTCCGCGCTCTCGGCTATACCCGTCATAGCGTATAAGACGCTTGATGATTTCGTGCTCACGGCTGTCCCCCTCTATATTTTGATGAGCCAGATACTTCTGAAGGGCAAGGTAGGCAACGGTCTTTTTGACTTCGGCAATAAATGGCTCGGTCATCTGCCGGGGGGGCTGGGAGTCGCGACGATATTCGCCTGCGCGATATTCGCGGCAATCAGCGGCTCATCGGTTGCGACGGCGGTCACCATAGGCGCGATGGCTATACCCGAGATGCTGAAACGCGGCTATCCGCGCGAGGCGGTGCTTGGCACGGTCGCCGCGGGCGGCACGCTCGGCATCCTCATCCCCCCGTCAATACCTATGATACTTTATGGCTCAATCACCGACGAGTCGGTCGGCAAACTTTTCCTTTCGGGCATTGTGCCGGGAGTGGGGCTGACACTCGCTTTTATCATCTACATCGTCTATGTCGCGCGCGGCATGGACAGGCAAAGCCCAGCGAATATGAAGGAGCGCATGGTGACCTTAAAGGAGAATATATGGGGGCTGCTCCTCCCGATTTTGGTGGTCGGGGGCATCTACACCGGCGCGTTCACGCCGACTGAGGCGGCGGCGGTGGGCACAGTCTACAGCCTTATCATCACGTTTTTCGTCTACAAGACGGTCAGGCTCTCCGATATGGCGGAGATACTGGAGGACAGTGTCAAGACGACCTCGATGATTTTCGCTATTATGATTGGCGCCATGCTCTTTGGATTTATCCTCACGGTGCTTCAGGTGCCGCAGGAGCTTATGGCGCTTGTCACAACTGCCGATGTCAATCGCTGGCTCATATTCTTTGGCATCAATATCGTGCTTTTGGTGCTCGGCTGCTTTTTGGAGACGGTTTCCA
>JAFTAB010000065.1 GCA_017458745.1 Schwartzia sp. (in: firmicutes)
CATTTGCGTAGGTTGGAGCTGTCGAGTTTGAATACCTTGAAACCGATGTCGAGGTCGACGGCTTTGCCCTCCGCCTCGGCTTTTATTTTTTCCCCGGCGCGGCGGATGCGCTCCTTGCCGATTTCGCAGATGTTTTTATAGCCTGCTTTTGCCGCCTCGCTGTTTTCGGCGGTAGGTTCCGGGAGTTGCACCATGATGAATTTGCGATTGCCGCCGTCTTCGGCGTTTAGTTGCATAACAGCGTGGGCGGTGGTGGCTGAGCCGGAGAAGAAGTCGAGGAAAATCCCACTATCATTATTGGGCAAAATACTAATAAGATACTCTATTAACTTAGATGGTTTCGGCTGACTAAACACTTTATCATTCCCTAGAATCTCAGCCAATAATTTTGTTCCTTCACTATTGAATCCAACTTTTTCTTCCTTCATTATCGTATCAGGCGGTTGACCCAACTGAACCTCATTCAAATATCTTTTAGCTCTTGGATGTTTACCCTCAAAATTTAATTGATTTGTTTCTTCCATATGCTTTAGCGATTCTATTGAATATCTTGGATAGGAGCCTTCTGGTGCTGACCAAATTATTCCATTGTTAAATGTAAATGTATATGGTTTAGCATAATTTCTAGCATAAAGTGGTCTTTGTGGGGGACGTTGTTGCGAAAATTATGGCTTTCGTCGATGACGATTAGGTCATAGTTTTCCCAGTTGAGGGTAGCGAGGTTGATGGCTCCGGACATTCCCTTATAGCGGCTGAGGTCGGTATGGTTCAGCACATCGTAGTTGGAAGTCGTTTTTTTTGCTTGATGTATGAGGGCGTGGTGAAGATGAACCGCATTTCCTCGATTTGGGAAAGCTCCTTTTTTAATGCCTCGTAGGCATAAATCGTAAAATAGGCAGAGATAACGGCAAGTTTTGCTCCCGGCCTTATCCCCGCCCGAAGCTCATCAATCACTTTCCCTTGCTGTTTGTTGTCCAGTATTTTCGGCGGCTGCATCCCTCATACCCCTCTCAACGGATTCGCGGGCGGCAGAAAAACGATGGTATATCTGCCGCCTCACGAATCCTTGATTAGCGTTCTTATATATAAGAAGTAATTTCTTCAAAACTTTTCCGATTCCTGCCTGAAACAGAAAATTTTTACGAGCAGAAAAACCACATCCATCGCCAGCCAATGGCGGTCATCGTTCTGAAACGTGGTGGACACCCTAATATACCCGTAAGTGATACCATTGCTGTTCATTTCCATTTGAATTCCTCCAATCAAATCTAATCGACACATTGATACTTTGACAGTTGAGCAATCGTCTCTTGCCATCACTCTATAACCGTTGTAAAATTAAGAAAAGGGAGGAAGCGCACGTTCGACCCATTCCTCGGCAACAACCGCAAGATTTACACATTCACCAACCGTTGCCACAAGCAGGGTGGATTGGAACTCGGAGATGAGAATGATGAATGTCATCTTTACTATATTTTCATGATTTGAGCATACGAAAAAGGCTACCTCTCAACTCCGATGTTGAGAGGTAGCCCTTATTCACCTCATGCGCCATAGACATACAAAAAGGCACTATGCGAAATTGCATAATGCCTTTTTCTGTGCCTGTTCTGTTTTTCTTCAAACAAAAAAGCCGTCCTTTCGGAAGGCTTCTTTGTTGCTTCGCGAATTGCCGGGAGTTACCAGTTCCCGTCTCGTGATGCAGTTGCATATCTACCTGCGTCTACTATAGCATAAATTCGAAAAAAATGCTATAGTATTTTTGCCGCTTGCGCCCCCTAAATTTTCGCGAAGGGAGGGATCAAGTTGCATATCTACCAAACGGCGAAAGCGATACTACAGGCGACGCTTGCAAGTCTCTTAGCCAATTACCTCTTTCACTGGCTGATGCAGTAAGCAGGCGGATGCCAGCGAACACCTACACGCGGCTTTACCAACCGCGCGAGGGAGAAAAGCCGTCCTTCGGGGCGGCTTTTCGTTTTGCCATAAACAAAAAAGCCGTCCTTGCGGAAGGCTTCTTTGTTCCGCCCGAAGTTCATCACGCTTCGGGCACCTTTGTACAATTTCCCTAATGAAAGTATAGCACAATCTAGGAAATAATGCTATACTTTTTTCGGCTCCCTCCTGAAAGGAGGTGATACTTTGTACAATTTCCTACTGCGCTTTGCCCTTGCGGTTATCGCGGGCATTGTCGCTAATGCCTTGTGGCACTTGCTGACGAATTGAGCCAACGTCGGCAAACACCTCGGCGGAAACATCAGCCGCTTGGAGGGAGAAAGGCCGTCCTTCGGGGCGGCTTTTCGTTTTGCCATGAAAAAGGACACCATGAAAAACCGTAAAAAGCGGTATCCTTATCCCGAAATATGAAAGGAGATAGTTTAGTAGCTCACGCCGCAACCATAGATATTATACCACATATTTTGGGGATGAGCATTTTTCACACATTTAATAAAAAAGTAGTTTTATAGATTAAATTTGTCGAAAAACCGCTCTTCATTTAAGATGCGCGTTAGATGTCACTGTGTAAGCGCGGGACAATCATTGTCATGTTTTAGGTCGATTTTCGGTTCCCCAATCGCATAGCTTGTCGAGCACATTGACGAGGGAGCGTCCGCGGTCAGTAAGAGAATATTCCACCTTTGGCGGCATCTGGCTATAGACGGTTCGCGCAATCAAGCCGTCTGCCTCCAGCTCTTTTAACTTCAGGCTGAGCGTTTTGTCCGCTACTTTTTTCAAATACCGTTGCATCTCATTGAAGCGCACCGGCTCATATTCCATCAGGCAGTACAGAATGATGGGCTTATACTTGCCGGAAATCAATGACAGGGTATAACTGTACCCCGTTTCGTCAAAGTCCGCTTCCTCAATCCGTTTCTTTTCCATCGCTTACCTCCAAGTAAGTACCTGACAAAATTATCAGTACTTGATTTGCATTTGGCCGTGTGTATAATAATATACGTAACTAAGACTGATGTCAATTTGCAGAGAGGAGAGCGAAACACATGAGCAAAAAAATTGTAGTGATCACGGGCAGCCCAAGGAAAAATGGCAACAGTTTCAAAATGACGGAGGCATTCATCAGGAGAGCGGAGGAACTCGGGCACAGTGTCACACGCTTTGATGCGGCTTTTATGAAGCTCGGAGGGTGCCATGCCTGCGAAACCTGCTACTCCAAGGGGCGAGCCTGCACCTTTGATGATGACTTCAACAATATTGCCCCTGCCATACTGGAGGCCGATGCCGTCCTTTGGAGCACGCCGGTCTATTGGTACAGCATTCCGGCGCAAATCAAGTGCGTGCTCGACAAGATGTTTTCCCTCGTGGTGGGCGGAAAAGAATTTGCGGGAAAGGAATACGGCGTTATTACTTGCTGCGAGGAGAGCGACATGAGCGTCATGGATGGGGTGCTTGTGCCGCTCAGACGCTCCGCCGACCTTCTCAAATGGAAATTTGTGGGCGAAGTGGCAATCCCCGGTGTTCTGAAAATCGGCGACATTGATAAGACCGATGGCGTTGCCCAGGCAGCCGCATTGGCAGAAAAATTTTGACAGGGAGGAATGACAGGAATGGCGAAGAAAATCGTTGTTTTGAATGGAAGTCCCCGCCCCAAAGGCAATACGTCATCTCTGGTTGCCGAATTTGCAAGGGGAGCGAAGGAGGCCGGCTCGGACGTCACGGTGTTTGAATTGGACAAGATGGATATTCACGGCTGCAAAGGCTGTTTCGGCGGCGGGAAAAATCCGGAGCATCCTTGCGTGCAGCGGGACGACATGGATAAAATTTATCCCGTGTATCGTGAAGCGGATGTGATTGTTCTTGCGACGCCGCTTTACTACTGGAATTTCAGCGGGCAACTCCGTACTGCCTTTGACCGTTTGTTTGCCGTGGCGGAATGTGATCCGAATTATAGCAATCCCAAGAAGGATTCTGTCCTGCTCATGGCGGCGGAGGGCTACGGCTTTGATGATGCCCTTTCATACTACAAAAATCTTATGAAGCATCTCGGCTGGAAGGAGCTGGGGACTGTGCTGGCAGGCGGCGTGATGAAGGTCGGGGACATCAGCGGTCATAAGGAACTGAAGGAGGCATACGAGCTTGGCAAGACCGTTGCCGGTGGGAACGGTCTTTGAAAGGATGCTGCGTGGCAAGTCAGCCGATGGACATTCATGGTGAGATACGGGCTGACATCGCTATGGCGCAGGCTGCTGTCAATTTCGTAAAAAAGCTACCAAGGCAAATGTGCTGAATTAGCTCGAACTGCGTGGAAGCATGGCGCAGAACTCGCCGCAGGAAGCAGAATATGAGCCTGCCAAGTGGCTGAATATCATTGGCTTGAAGTAAACTCTCCGTCAAATTGATCATTCCGTGGAGATGATTGCCTCCATTTTTACTATGCCGAAGCGCAGAGCGACCTATGTGCCGTCAGAGCCGAGTTTTACCAAGGAGCAAATTCTCTTAATGATGCGC
>JAFTAB010000066.1 GCA_017458745.1 Schwartzia sp. (in: firmicutes)
ACGCTCCAGCCCATTTCGCTCGAAAGGTCTATGGTTATGAGAGCTGTAGCGATAACAAAAATCAAAAGAAAAACTTTATACTCCGTGTTTTTGGCGATTATGCGCCAGCCGTCTTTTCCGTTGGCGGCAGCCAGCACATACATTCCAAAACTTCCGCTTGACAGCAGCATGAAGAATATGGCGCATGACTCAAGCAGAGGGCTGTTGAAATGTATGAAACTGTCGTTGTATGTGGAGAAACCGCCTGTCGCTATGGTGGTGAGAGCATAATTTATGGCGGTGTACCAGTCGAGCCCGCAGAGGAAGTAGACGACCGCGCAGGAAAGCGTGAAAAAGATGTAAACGGAGAAAAGCGCGATCGCGTTGTCCCTGATGCGCGGGAGCTGTCGCTCGGCGACGGGGCCGGTGGACTCGGCCTTGAGGAGGTTCATGGTGCCTCGCCCGAACTGTGGCAGCAGGGCCATGAATATGACTATGACGCCGATGCCTCCAATCCAGTTAGTCAGGCTTCGCCAGAAAAGGAGGCTGCGCGGCAGCGGGTCAAGGTCAGCGATGAAGGTCGCGCCCGTGCCGGAAAGACCCGAGACAGCCTCCGCCAGGCTGTCGAGTGGGCCGAGATACCCTCCGAGAAGATATGGCATCATCGCTATGAGCGTCACCATGAGCCAGCCTACGCCCGTGACGGCGACGCCCTCGCGAACGGGAACATCCTCGCGATGGCTTGCGCCGGAGATCTGCTTCAGTGCGCCGCCTACAAGCAGCGCCATCACCGAGGTGAAGAAGAAAGCGGCTGCCGCCTTTGGCTCGGAGTGCGATATGGCGACGACCAGCGGGACGAGCATTGCCGCGCTCAAAGAAAAAGCGAGATTCCCCAGAATCTCAGATATTACAACAAAATCCAAAAGAACCTCACCTTCCAGTAAAATTTACCACTTATTTTGGCGTTCCTCGCTTTCGCCGGAAAGCCAAAGCATCAGCGCGAAAATCTCCATGCGGCCTATCATCATGAAAATGCAGCATATAATTTTGAATCCCGTGGAAAGGCTGCTGAAAGTTTCGAGGCCATACAGCCCGGACGCGGAGCCGACAGACGAGAGCAGGCCGATGGCGATGCCCGTCGCCTCGGGAAGACGAATATCGGAAAGGGAAAGAATCAACGTGAAAATAAAGAGAATGGCTAAATGCACAAAGAAATAACATAATATATTCATGACTATGCGCATTGGGATTATCTCATTGTCGAGGCCGATGTGCGAGACCATGTGAGGGTGCAGTGAGCGGCGCATCTCCGATAATGTCATTTTGAAAAGAATGACGATGCGCTTTACCTTTATGCCGCCGGACAGGGAGCCTATGCAGCCGCCGACGACTACGAGCATCAGGAGGGTAAATCTGTCGAAGTCGGGCCATGAATTGACGTCGGCTGACAAAAAGCCGCTCGTGGACGAAAAGGATATGACATGGAAGAACGCGTATCTTATACTGCTCATGACAGTATAATTTTCTGTATACCAAAGATGAAACGCGATGACAGCGGTAAAGACGAGAACCATGCCGCAGAAGATGCGAAACTCGGCGTTTTTGAAAATGATTTTGAGGTCGCGGCGTTTGACTGCCTCGAAGTATAGCAGAAAATTTACGCAGGCGGACATCATAGAGATGGTCGCGACGATATCGAGCCATATATTGTCTTTCAGAAGGAAGAGCGTGTGCTCTGACCATCCTCCTGTCGAGAGAGCCATCAGAGCCATTTTAATGGACTCATTGGCTCCTATGCCGGTCGTCATGAAAAGGCAGATTGAGATGGCTGTGAGGCCAACGTACAGCTTGGTAGCGGCTATAGAGGCTTTTTTCATTCGGCGGGTCATCGGGCTGAAAATCAGGCTCGCCTTGTAGCTTACTATGAGCCCAAGAGAGCCGCAGACCGGAGGGGCAACAGTCGCGAGCATGATGATGAATGTGAGGCTGCCTATCCATGATAGGATGCACCGCCACATGAAAAGCGGCTGCGGCGAGAATGGGTTGAGAAGCGACACGCCCGTGGAGGTGATGCACGAGACGCTCTCAAAAAAAGCGTCTGTCAGGCTTTCCTCCCCTGAGAGCAAAAACGGCAACATTCCGATAATCGCGAACAGGGGCCATATGGTGACCATCACGCCGGCGGCATCGACAAGCGTGAATTTCTCGGGGGGATTGCGCCCAATCCGTGAGAGTGCCTCGCCGATGGTCATGGTGATTATGATGGAGGCGAAAATGCCGGGCAGCGAGGTGGACATGAGATAAAGCGCATGAAAAAGCGGGATGAGCATGAGCGCGCCCACTATGAGTATTGCCTGTCCCAGCACATGCGCGAATAGTTTTTTGTTGATGTCGCTCACCCCCCTTTTTACGATAAAATGAGACTTAGTCAGTGGGAGTTTTATACTCCCACTGAATCTAGTCGAATCTACCCATTAGCATCGGATAAACATACAAATTATACCACTATCTTATGGAATATTATATTATAAAAAAGTGAACGGATTTCTTTCCTAAAAAAACGGAACAGATTTAGCCGTCTTAAAACTAAACCTGTTCCGTTTTGTTCTTGCATCAGTTTTGTCGTTGATGTTATTTCTTCATTGTCATTTTTTGGAGTTCCTCGCCGGTCAGAGGCTGCATCAGATCCATTATGGCCAGAACCTGATTGAGGGTTTTCTGCTCCGTGGAGACATTTTTCACTATGTGCGTCGCGAATTTCCAGTTGTCAAATTCACCGTTGTTTTCGGCGTACTCGATATCCTGCTTTATCTCGTTGTTGGTCTGGCCGAGCTTCAGCATACGCTCGATGAGCGTCACATAGTCCACCATCACGAAGATTGATTCAAAATTGCTCTTTATGAGTTTTGAGAGCTGCTTCACGGCGGACGCGTCGGCTATGCAGACGGATACAGGGTACTGCTGTATGGAGGTCAGTATGTCCTGCTTCAAGAGGCCGTAGTAATTGCCCCTGTTCGTTGATTTTATGAGGAAGTCCTGCTTGAAGAAAGTGAGCTTGTCTATAAAATTGTAAATCGCGGGGTCGCTTGAGATTGAGGTCGGCTCGCGCGTCGTGTATTGGGGGATATAGTGGATGCCCATCTTTTTGAGCTGCTTGATGATGGTGGTCTTGCCAGAGGCGTGAGGCCCATAGAGGGCATAAAGTTTGTTGGCCATTACGATCTCCTTGCTTGATTAGGATAAAAACAGGTTATCCATTCATCGGTCATGATATTATACAGTTAATATTCTACATAAAGAATGTTTTCCCTGCCGATCGATTAAATTTTTTGCAAATATTTCCATTTGCCGCAGAAAAAATTTACTTCAAAATTGTTTCGCAATCTTAGCAGGATTTTTTTTGATTTTATCGAATGTAATATACAATGACATTTCTATGAGGAAAAGAGGAACGACCATGCTCAAAAGAATCGCTGTAATGACAAGCGGAGGGGACAGCCCCGGCATGAATGCGGCCACCCGCGCCGTCGTGAGGACTGCAATTCACTCTGGCGTAGAGGTTTGCGGCATCAGGAATGGCTACAAGGGTATGCTTGAGGGCGATATATTCGATATGAACACGCGCTCTGTCTCCGATATTATCCAGCGCGGCGGCACTATCCTTGGCACGGCGCGCTCAAAAGAATTTCAGACCGAGGAGGGTCGGGCGAAGGGCTATGAGATGCTGAAATCGCGCGGCATAGAGGGACTGGTCGTCATAGGCGGGGACGGGAGCCTCAGGGGAGCGCAGGCTTTCAGCGAGGAGCAGCCCATCTCCGTGGTTGGCTTGCCGGGCACTATTGACAATGATATATGGGGCATGGACTACACGATTGGTTCCGACACGGCGGCCAATACGATTGTCGATGCTATAAACAAGCTGCGCGACACGGCGTCGGCGCATCAGCGCATAGCGATCCTCGAGGTCATGGGTCGCTCGTGCGGATGGCTCGCGCTCATCTCCGGGCTCGCTGGCGGCGCGGAGTACATACTCGTCCCCGAGGAGCATTATGACATAGACCAGATGTGCGACGAGATTACTCAGATGTACGCGCAGAGCCGTCACCGCTATGTCCTCATCATAGTCGCGGAGGGCGCGGGAAGCGGCGTGGAACTCGGAGACATCATACAGATGAAGACCGGCATTGACACCCGCGCGTCCGTGCTCGGGCATATCCAGCGGGGCGGCTCGCCGTCGGTGCAGGATCGCGTCTACGCGTCGCTGCTCGGCGAGGAGGCGACCCTCGCGCTCATATCCGGCGTGTCGAATGTCGTGTTCAGCCGCAACAACGGATCCCCGGTGTCGGTCAATCTCCATGACGCCATCACGCGGAAAAAGACGCTGAAAGCTGAATTGCTGCACATGGCAAAAGTGTTGTCTTGATATATAATATTATAAAAAGGAGCGGGTGCAAAATGGTTCCAGAAAATTTGCAGAACAAAATCGATGCTATGAATGAGGCGTGGAAAAAGATGGAGTCGCACGAGCAGGAGGAATGCGAGATTGACTTCGTGGCGCGCTTCACGCATCATTCCACGGCCTTGGGTGGCAACGCGCTCACCGAGGACGAGATACGGAAAATCCTCATAGAGCATGTCGTGCCGAAGGCAATGCCACTGCGCGAGCTTGACGACATAAGGGGGCATGAGGCGGCATGGCGCATGGTGAAGAGAGCCTCGGAAAAGAAAAAGCCTCTCTCCGAGAATCTGATAAAGGACATCCATCAGGCGGCCATACCGATGCCGGGCGTAGGCGGGATATACCGCACGGTGCCGCTCTCGGTGCGCGGCGCGCGCCATGTCCCGCCATCCCCCGACAAGGTTCGCGCGAAGATGAAGTACCTCATCGCTGACTACGGCTACAGGGAATTTGGCAGCAGCATCGAAAAAGCGGCGTGGCTGCACGCCCAGTTCTACAAAATTCATCCGTTCGTTGAGGGCAGCGGCAGGACGGCAAGGCTGCTCCTCAATTATCAGCTGATGCTCGACGGCATGCCGCCGACATTCGTGAAGAAGGACAACGCACAGAGATACTACAAGGCGCTCGACACCTACGCCGAGGAGGACAACCTCCGCCCGTTCTGCGACCTCGTGAAGGAGACGCTGGAGCAGGAAATAGACGAATTCATGTCGCATTTGAAATAATTCTAAAGAAAATAAGTTGGTTGACTATTACGGTAAATCACAGGGGCGCATAATTGCGCCCTTGATTTGTTATAATGCTTATCATCATGCGATTTCTGCAAGATAAATATCTCATGAATAATAATATGGGGGATTGATAATGGGGACGTTGCCGTGGGCTGATGCCGATGACATGATGGCGATAGTCGTGCTTCTGGTCTGCGCTGCCATTTTGGCGGTGGCGTTTTGGGGCTTGCGGCTGATTATCGGGTGGCTTTGGCGCCACGTTTTTCATCGCGGGGCAAAGCCCGACACCGAGGCATACCTGCGTGAGATTTCTCCGCGCGAGTTTGAGGAATACATGACGCAACTTTTCATAATAATGGGATATAATGCGACGCTGACACCCGAAACAAATGACGGCGGAAAGGACATCGTGCTTGAGCGCGACGGCGTGACGTGCTATGTCGAGTGCAAGCAGTGGGAGCGGGACGCGCATATAGGCAGACCGGAGCTCCAGAAGCTGGCCGGAGCCGCGGCTCTCGACAGCGTGGAAAATATCCTTTTCGTGGCTACCTGCCGCTATGCGGATACTGCCATCGACGCGGCGGAGAAAAGCGAGACAATGCACGTTGAGCTTTGGGGGATGGATGACATCATGGCAAATATAAATGAAGCAAAAAGGTTGACCGGCGTGAAGCGTATTGCGCCGGAACTCACGGATTGAGGGTGATGCTATAATGCCGACCGATATTGGGAAGTCTATCATGATTTTTGGCGCTGTTCTTGTCGTGGTCGGGTTTGTAATCCACTTTGGAGGAAAATTCCTGCCGCTCGGTCATCTTCCCGGCGACATCTCCGTCTCGGGCGAGCATGGCTCGTTCTATTTCCCGGTCGTGAGCTGCATAGTGGTGAGCGTCGTGCTTAGCGTGCTGGCAAATTTATTTTCGAGATGAAGGAAGCATAATATAATGAAAAAAATTGTTTTGGCATTTTTGTTTTCGATGATGATTGCCGCAAGCGTGATGGCTGAGGGGGCGGATGGCGACTGGACGCTGCTCGTCGATGGGAAGAATTTCGCGATATATTATGATGCCGCATATACGCGCGATAATTCGCAGGACGTGACCGATGTCAGGATGCGCGAGAAGTGGGTAATCAAGAATGAGATAATCAAAAAGGCGCAGGATATTTTCAGCTTTATCAATGTGCCGGCGTATGGGATACGCACGAGCAGCATGAACATGGTGACGCATCAGAGCAGCATCGAGGCAATCGAGGTGTACGGCACGAAGGAAAAAATAGGCGAGATAAACAGTGAGATGCTGCTGAAAATTCGCGATATCATACCTGACTCCATGAGCGAGGACGTGAGGAATGCGCTGATGGAAGCGCTGCTGCCTTGGTTCACTGGCGGCGCAGTATCGCTTTGATTTTGAAAAGTGGTTTTGATTTTTAGAAAGTTTACTTTCCAAAAATTAAAACCACTTTTTATATTATTTGTCGAATGTCACAAAATCGCCACAATATAAATATATAATGATGCAAATTTGAAAGTGGGTGACGATATGATTAAGATGCTGATAGCGGATGACAACGAGGCGATACTCGAAATATTGACTGCGTTCGCGGACGAGGCCGGGTACAGCGTGACGACTGCCCGAGACGGCGACGAGGCACTGGACAAATTCCGCGCGGATGAGTTCGACGTGGTGCTGCTCGATGTGATGATGCCCAAAAAGGACGGGTTCGAGGTGTGCCGCGAGATACGCGAGACATCGAATGTGCCGGTTCTCATGGTGACGGCGCGGGGGGAGGATTACGACCGCATAATGGGGCTTGACATAGGAGCCGATGACTATATCGTGAAGCCTTTTTCCGCCGCCGAGGTCATGGCGCGGGTCAGGGCAATCATGCGTCGGCTGGAGCGTCCCGTCGCGGCTGACGGGCAAAAGGCAAAAACGCTCACCCGTGGCAGCCTTGTCCTCGATTATGACGATTGCCGCGTCTCCGTCGGCGGAAAGACGATCAGCCTGACGAAACGGGAGTTTGACATACTTGCCCTGCTCGCGGAGAACAGGAACAGGATTTTCTCGCGCGATCATCTTCTTGAGTCGCTGTGGGGCTATGACTACGAGGGCGACACGCGCGCCGTTGACACGCATATAAAGCGTCTGCGCGCGAAGCTCCAAAAGGCGCCGCATCCCGACTGGGAGATAAAGACGACATGGGGCGTCGGCTACTCGTTTGAGGTGGCGAAATGAAAATTCATGGCCTGACGGCGAAACTCATTGGATATTTTTCCGCCGCGCTTATTGTTTTTGCCATTGTCATGAGCGTCGTTTTCGCGCACCTTTTTCGCGATTACTCGATTGACGTTAATGTGCGTGACCTCACCGCGAGGGCAAACGCCATAGCCACTCTTGCGAGCAATGACGCGCTGGCCGTCGGCATGGTCACGGGGGCAGGAGCGCGAGATGATAATGATGGCGGGGACGAGAGCCTCGATGATGATGGGGCAGGACACCGCCGAGGCGGGATGGGCGGAAGGCATCGCCGCAGAATGGAAATGAGCAGGGGGGCAATGATTGAGCGGGATGAGATTGCAATGCGCGGCGCGGGGCAAATGATGCCAAACACCAATCATGGCCCGGGGCATGGTTATTGCCGTAGGATATTTTCAAGCGATGATATGGGCGCGGGCGTTGAGCCAAGCAACGGGGGAAAATCGCCGACCTCGCTCGGCGCGTATCTCAAAAATCTCAATGAGCTTGCCGGCGCGGATGTGTGGCTAGCGATGAAGGACAGCCGCACTATATTCTACTACGGCGACCGCTCCGGCACTGACTACGGGGAATTGCCCGAGGACGCGGAGGCGATACTTGACAGCATATATACGGGGGAGGAAAGGACGAGCGAGGATTTTTCATCGCTGCTATCCTCTCCGACGGTCACGGTCGGGGTCCCTATAAAGTCGAGCAGCGGTGAGATAAAGGGCGCTGTCCTGCTGCATCGTCCTCTGCTCGGCGTTGAGCAGAGCGAGCGGAGCGGGCTGAAGATTCTCGCCGTTTCGCTTGCAGTGGCATTCATGCTGACGGCGATTCTTTCCGTTCTTCTGGCGAGGCGGTTCATACGACCGCTTCGCGTGATGGAGGGCGCGGCATCCAGCCTTACCGCCGGCGACTACGACGCGCGGACGGGCATCGAGCAGGATGACGAAATAGGAAGTCTCGCCCGAGGCATTGACACTCTGGCTGAGCGTCTCAAGACGGCGCGGGGGGAGAGCGAGCGGCTGACGAAAATGCGGCAGGACTTCCTCGCTAGTGTCTCGCATGAGCTGCGCACGCCGCTAACCGTGCTGCGCGGCTCGCTCGATATGCTGACCGCAGGCATGGTGAAGGACGAGGAGCGGCGCAAGGGGATATTCGGGCAAATGACCTCGAACGTCGATCAGCTTCAGCGGCTCGTGGGTGACCTTTTTGAGCTGGCAAGACTTCAAAACGCTGATTTCAAGATAGAAAAATCGCGAGAGAATATCTCGGACGCGCTCCATGACGCGATACGCGCGGCAAACCGCTTGGCGGCCGAGAAGAATGTCACGATAGCGCATGAAGAGGATATGCCGGCTCTCGTTGCCGATGTCGACTTCGGGCGTCTGCGTCAGATGTTCCTCATCGTGCTCGACAACGCAGTGAAATTTTCACCAGCGGGGGGCGAGATTGGCGTGAGCGTTTGCGCTGGCCCCGATGGCAAATACGGCGGGAGCAAAAAATTCACTATCGCGATAGCCGACAATGGCATGGGCATCTCTCAGGACGAGCTGCCATTCATATTCGACAGGTTCCACAAAAAAAGAGGCGAGGCCAATAAAAAAGGCACAGGCCTCGGCCTGCCGATAGCAAGGGAAATAGCAAGACGCCACGACATAGAGATAAAAGTGCAAAGCAAGGAAAACGAGGGCACGACATTCATTTTTGAAGGCAGAGCGATATAAGATAGTTGCCTGTCAATGCCTTGAAAATTTTTGATTTGTCTGCTAACATTATATATCAGCACAATGAGTGCATATAACATATAAAGGCTTTATGGCTTTAAGGGGGATTTTTTATGGAATGGAATGGGTATGAAAATAATTTTGATTATTTCACCGAGAGCTATCTCTCCTCGCTCTTGATGATTTACGAGAAGGACCTGCCGGAGGGGCTTACTATTTATAATATTCACCCGAGCAGTGTTGACCAGGCCATGAAGGACTGCAAGCTGTTCACGAAAAATCATTATTCGGAATGGCACGCGCTCGATGTGTCCGACGACGACGCGGGGGCTCATTACGCTAATGCCCGCTGCGGCGGAGACTACAAGTTCAATGACGAGCAGCTCGACGGCGCGGCTGCTGCCGATGGCAAGCTAATCCTCACCGCCGATGAAAACTGGGTATATATCAAAACAGCATGACTAAATGAAAAGAGCCGCCCCCGATTGGGAACGGCTCTTTTTGTATGTGCGCCCTGCGATGCACGTTTCTTGAAAATTTTTTTTTGGAGGATTATAATGAAAGCAGAAAGAGGAGCAAAATCGGGGTGATGGGATGGGAAATATCAAGCCTTGGAAAGATTTGACGATACAAGACGATTATATGTTCAAGCTGGTCATGCGAAGCAAGCACATCTGCAAGACAATAATTGAGAAAATCCTGAAAATCAAGCTGACTGATATTCGGTATATTGACGAGGAAAAGACTGTAAAGCCCCAGTATGAGAGCAAAGGCGTTCGTTTAGATGTTTACGTCGAGGGCAGCGGTGAGATTTTCGAAATTGAGATGCAGGTACGGAAGCCGGATGGTGGAGAGCTTTCGAAAAGAGTGCGCTATTATCAAGCGATGATTGATTCGGAACGCTTGGCGGCTGGGCAGAAGTACAAGACATTGCCGACGACGTATATTATCTTCATCTGCCCGTTTGATCCGTTCGACTTATCGCGGCATATTTACACCTTCCGCAACCTCTGTGTTGAAGATAGCGGGCTGGAGCTGAACGACAAGACTACGAAGGTCTTTGTAAACTCGACGGGGACGGCGGACGATGTTGCTCCAGACGTTAAAGCTTTTTTGGATTACGTCAACGGCGTATTAAGTGATGATGCCTTTGTACGGGAAATTGATGATGAGATAGAACGGGTAAAGCAGATTGAGCAAGAGAGGGTGGGATATATGACTTACGCGATGAAGATTGAAGAAGAACGCGAAGAAGCTGAAAATAAATTGGCGAGATTGATTGCTTTCCTCTTAGATAAAGGTGATGTGGAGGAAGCTAAACAGGCAGCCAAAGATATTGACAAGCGCCAGCAGCTATACGTTCAATATGGCATTTCGTGAATTTTGGCGCGCAGATAAAAAGAAGTTTGGCCTAAAAAACGTGCATTGAGGGAACTTTCCCCGATGCACGTTTTTTTGCTGACAAATCACGCAAAATCTTCACCCATAAGCAGGAGCGCAGGAAAGAAGTTTTGCCTTCGTGAAGCTGCTGCAAGCCATTTACAAAATCTGCCCGAATTTTGCGGTGTGACACTGTGCCAATTATGTGATATGATGAAAAAAACATTAGGGAGGATTGACACACCCACATGGAAAAACTTTTTTTTGCCTCGGATTATCAGGAAGGGGCGCACCCTTCCATCTTGAAGCGTTTGGAAGAAACTAATCTGATGAAGACCGCGGGGTACGGCACTGACGCGTTTTGCGACGCCGCCCGCGAAAAAATCCGAGCGGCCTGCAACGCGCCCGAAGCAGCCGTGCATTTCCTAGTCGGCGGCACCCAGACCAACGCGACGGTCATCGGCGCGATATTGAAGCCTTATCAGGGCGTGGTCGCCGCCGAAAGCGGCCATATCTCCGTCCACGAGGCCGGCATCATCGAGCGCGGCGGTCACAAGGTATTGTCGTTGCCCCACGACCACGGAAAGCTAACGGCCAAATCCATCGAGGCATATTGCGAAAAGTATTGGAAGGACGCGAACCGCGAGCACATGGTCATGCCTGGCATGGTCTACCTTTCCCAGCCAACCGAGTACGGCACGCTCTATTCACTGTCCGAGATGGAAGAAATCCGCGCGGTTTGCGACAAGTACCGTATGCCTCTCTATGTGGACGGCGCACGGCTCGCCTATGCGCTGGCCGCGCCGGAAAACGACGTGACGCTTCCGGCTCTCGCGCGGCTCGTCGACGCGTTCTACATCGGCGGGACGAAATGCGGCGCGCTCTTGGGCGAGGCCGTCGTGATTCCCGACCCCGCGCTGCTGCCCCATTTCTTCACCGTGGTCAAGCAGCACGGTGCGCTTTTGGCGAAAGGTCGTCTGCTTGGGCTGCAATTCGACGCGCTTTTCACGGACGATCTCTATCGGCGCATCGGAAAGCCCGCCATCGAGGCGGCGGAAAAACTGCGGTCGGCTCTCATCGAGGCAGGGTATCGGCTCGCCTTTGACTCCCCCACGAATCAAATCTTCGTGATTTTGAAAAACGGCGAAATGGAGCGTTTACAGGAAAAAGTGGAATTCAGCTTTTGGGAAAAATATGACGAGACTCATACCGTGGTTCGCTTCGCTACAAGCTGGGCCACCACGGAAAATGACACGGAATCATTGATGGCGTTGCTGGCAGCCAATCCATGACAATCTGATGTAAAGTGAGAGAATGAAAAACGATAACAGAAAAAACGCGGGCACGATTGCAATGCCCGCGTTTTTTGCACCATTTTTTATTTCTTATACCCAATCTTTTTCAGCCAATCCATGACTTCCTTTTTCGCCTCGTCGCGATTCTTCTGCGCCGTCGTGCCTTTCATCTCCAGCGCCTCGGTCACTTTCGCTTTGGTCGCGTCGGCGATGTAGCGGTCGGTGCCGGAAAGGCCGCTGCCCTCGTGGGTGCAGAAAGGAGCCACGGTCTTGCCCTCGAGCTTCACCTTGTCAAAGAAGGTATAGCACGGCATCGGCAGGTCGCCCCACCAAATCGGGTAGCCTAGGAAAATCATGTCGTACTTCGAGACGTCCGGCATCGTGCCGACAATTTCGGGACGTGCGTTCTCGTTCTTTTCCTTTTTAGCCGCTTCGGTTGCGGGCGTGTACTCCTTCGGGTAGGGCTTCGCCGGTTTGATTTCAAAGGTGTCCGCTCCCGTCGCCTCGGCAATCATCTCCGCTAAAATCCGCGTGTTGCCCTTCTCGATGTAGCCGACGTTGTAGTTTTCATCGGCGCGGGAGAAATAGACGACCAGAGCGCGTTTGCCGTCAGTTTTCGCCTCGTCCTTCTTCGCCGGTGCCTCGCTCTTTGGCGCGGGTGCGGACGGTGCGGACGATCCGCCTGAGCTTTTCGCGGGTGCGCCGCCCCCGCAAGCCGTCAGCGTCAGCGCACAAAGCGCCAAAGCCATCATAGTGAACCATTTTTTCATTTGCTTCCTTCCTTTCAGTTGATGGAAATTAATTCATATTGATCGTTGCCCATCTTGAGTTCCTTCATGGCCGAGAGCTGGCGAAGACCCTTGCGGCTCTCGATGCGCTCGATCAAGTCGTCCTTGCGTGCGTCGTCGAAGTTGTAGACCATATCGACGGACGCCTTGTCAATGGCGAGGATGTCCGTGGAAGCCATCATGCCGAGGTCGGGAATCACCGGCTCGGCGGCGCCCGTTCCCGCGCAATCGCAGTCCACGCTCATGCGGCGAAGGACGTTCAGGAAGGTGATGTGCTTGCCGAAATGGTCGCAGGTCGCTTTGCCGCTGTCCGCCATCAGTTCCATGAAGAGCTCGCCCATCACCCATTCGCCATAGTCCGTGACGCCGTGCACTTGCAGCTTGCCCGTCTTGCCCGAAGCGCAGCCGATGGCGATATTCTTCAGCGAGCCGCCGAAGCCGCCCATCGCGTGTCCTTTGAAATGGGTCAGGACGACCAGCGAATCGTAGTTGACGAGATGCGCGCCCATAGCCACTTCCTTCAGATGAAGCCCGTTCTTCACCGGAAGATTGACGTCGCCCTCGGCGTCGATGATGTCCACCGGGCAGAAAGTCCAGCCGTTTGTCTCCAGAGTCTCCCGATGACCCGCCGTGGAAGCGCGGGGACTGCCGTAAGCCACGTTCGCCTCGATAATCGTGGAGTTAGGTATCTGCGCCATGAAATCCCGCACCATCTCTCGGGGCAGGATATTCGGCCCGTGCGGCTCACCCGTGTGCAGCTTGACGGCGATCTTGCCCTTGATGTCCGCGTTCACCTTTTGATAGAGCTTGATCAGGTGTTCGGCGTCAATCTTGTCAGTAAAATAGACCTTCGCCTTTTCCGCGGATGTCGGCGCGGCATCGACCGTTTTCGCCGCCGCCGTTGTCTTGTTGTCGGCGGCCTTTGCCCCGCCGCAGCCTGCCGCGAAGCCGGAAAGCCCCGAGAGACTCATTCCAAGCACTGCCATGCCCGCCTTTTTCATGAAATCGCGTCGAGAAATACCGTTCATCCAAAGGTCTCCTTTCTTTTCATCGGCCCCCAATTATGCTATGTTAATATTTTACCATGCGGTAGCGGATACTGGTCAAGCTTTTTTGAAATAATTGTTTAGAAGTGAGTCATTAATGCGTTTTCTTCAAATACTGCAAATCTCCGTACCAATAGGATGCGGTGGTGCCGCCGTCCATCAGGATGTCGCTGCCGGAGATGAAGCGGCCGCGTTTCGACATCAGGAACTCCGCCAGCTCGCCCACCTCGTCCGGTGTTCCGGCGCGGCCCGCCGGTGACTTCGCCAGCATGGTGCGGTAGCCTTCGCCTCTCGGCCCTTTCAGCTCGTGGTTTGCCAACGGCGTGATGATGATGCCGGGGCTGATGGAGTTGATTGTCGCGCCGCGTTTCCCCCAGCGCGTCGCCTCGTACATCACGCGGAGCACGTTGCACCGCTTGGAATATTGGTAGGCTTTCAGTGTGTCGGTGATGGCGCTCAAAAAAGGCAATTCAAGTAATTCCTCTGTCGGGGAAGTGGCGAGAGCCGTATTCTCTTCTTCGGAAAGCGCACCGAGACGATGTCCGGATTGGGACGAAATAACAACGCCGGAGCCGCCCTCGGCGATAATCTTGCCGAACTCCTCCAAAAGCACCGCCGTCCCGTAGAGATCGACTTTCAAAATCGCCGCGACTGGTGCTTGCGAGGGAGAAACGCCCGCCGCATTGACCAAGTTCACGACGGAGCCGAAGCCCTGCGCGTGGTCGATCAGCGCGAGAATATCCTCCCGCGAGGAAATATCGACAGCGACAGTGCTCGTCTCAAATCCCGCGTCCTCCAAAATCTGCGCCGCCGCGTCAGCGTTTTCTTTTTTCAGGTCGCCCAGCACCACATGACGCCCCGCGCCGACCCGCCGCGCAATGGCCTGTCCGATGGAGCCCGCACCGACGAGCACCACAACTTCTTTTTTCATATCGCTTCTCTCCTTTACCGAATGAAGTTTGTGAACACCGGCGGCTCTTTTTCCGGCAGCGCGATGCCTGCCTTTTCAGCCGCCTCCTTGCAGCGCAGGAAATAGGCCATGTTGCGGGCAAGCACCCGCATATTGTAGAGCCCTTCCTCGTCCTTTTCCACGTCCTCCGGCGTGAATCCATGCACCATGTTCCAGTAGCGCGAGGGCACGACGAACATTTCCTGAATCGTGAAATATTTATTCATCTGCGAGAACGCCGCCGTCGTGCCGGAGCGTCGCGCAGACACCACCGCGGCCGCTGGTTTCAGGCGAAAGGCTTTGTTCTCGTTGCCGCAGAACTCGGAGAAAAAGAGCCGCGTCATAAAGCTCCCGAGGTTCCCAGCGAGGCCCGCGTAATGCACCGGAGAGCCGAAAATGAAGCCGTCCGCCTCGTATGCTTTCTCGCGAAACTCGTTCACAAGGTCGTTAAATACGCATTTTTTTAGCTTGGTGCATTGCTCGCAGCCGATGCAGCCGCCGATGGGCTTCGCGCCAATCCAAAAGATTTCCGTTTCTATGCCCTCTTTTTCGAGGGTCGCAGCCACTTCCTCCAACGCGCGGTTAGTGCAGCCGTTCTTGTGCGGGCTGCCGTTGACAAGCAAAACCTTCATGTCGTTTCCCTCCCGTAATTATCTTCAGAATGTCCCGGTCTTGATATGCGGCACATAGGGTGCTTCAAGAGCCTTGACCTCATCCTCGTCTAGCTTCATGTCGAGGGCGGCGACGGCTTCCTCAATGTGATTCACGCTCGTCGCGCCGACAATCGGCGCGGTGATGTAAGGCTTTGAGAGCATCCACGCCAGCGACTCCTGCGCCATGGTGCGTCCGTGTTCCTTCGCCACCTTTTCGAGATTGTCCACGACCACCTTGTCAACGTCGTTCGTCGCGTCCCAGACCATCGGCGACACCTCGTCCACCTTGTTTCGCTCCGTCACCGTGCCCCACGGGTGTGCGCAGCGTCCACCCGCCAGCGGGCTCCACGGCACCACGGCCATACTGCGGTCGGCGCAGAGTGGCAGGATTTCCCTCTCCTCCTCTCGGTAAATCAGATTATATTGCGGCTGCAGGGAAACGAACTTCGTCCAGTTGTGGGTCTCGGCAATGTTCTGCAAGCGTTCCAGTTGCCAAGCGAAAATCGTGGACGCGCCGATGTACCGTGCCTTTCCGCTTTTCACCACGTCGTGCAGTGCCTCCATCGTCTCCTCCATCGGCGTGTTCGGGTCGAGGCGGTGAATCTGGTAGAGATCCACATAGTCGAGGCCGAGCCGCTGCAAGCTGTGGTCTATTTCCGCCATCACGTTCTTGCGCGACGTGCCGCCGCCGTTGGGACGGCCGGGGCGCATCTCGAAATTCACCTTCGTCGCGACAACGATCTCGTCTCGGTTCAGTCCGAAGTCCTTGATGTAGCGTCCCGTGATTTCCTCGCTGGTTCCCATCTGGTAGACGTTCGCCGTGTCGAAATAATTGATGCCTAGGTCGATGGCTCTCTTGAACATTTCCTTGCCGTCCTCGTAGTCCTTCGCCCAAGGGAACACGCCGTTCTCCTTGCCGGGCTTCCCGAAGCTCATCATGCCGAGGCAGATGCGCGAAACGTCCATCCCCGTGTTCCCGAATTTTACATACTGCATAAAATTTCGCCTCTTTCGATTTCACCGTCTGTCGGTTTTAGTTTACAATCCGATTATAACGCCGTATAATCGAAATATCCAATATATATATTCAATAATCGATAGAATATTTCTATCATAAGGACGTGGAACATGAACACGAAACAGATGGAGTACGTCTTGGCATTGGCAGAGGCCAAGAATTTCAATCGGGCGGCGGAAAATCTTTTCATCTCCCAGCCCACATTGACCTACCAAATCAAGGCCGTGGAGGACGAGATTGGCTTTGCGCTCTTCGAGCGGTCAGGGCGCGGCGCGGCGCTGACCCCGGCGGGGGAACAGTTTTGCACCACGCTGCGCAATATTCGGGACGAGCTGAAACGGGCAACGGAGCAGGGGCAGAATTTCAGCGCCCGCTATCGCACGGACATCACCGTCGGGCTTCCGATGCGCTCTGCGATTTATTTTTTGCCGCAGGCCATCGAGATTTTTGAAAAGGAAAACGAGGCGGTCTCGGTGACGCCGCATTTCCTGCCGCTTGCCGAAGCCGCCTCGTTTTTGAAAGGCGAGGAAGATATTTTGTTCGCGATGGAGCACGACGTGAAGTATCTTCCCGATGTCACGCTGCACCCGCTCTTTGATAGCCGCATCTATCTGATCACGGAGAAAAGCGACCCGCTGGCGCAAAACGCAACCGTCCACGTGGAAAATTTGGCGGGGCGCACGCTTATGGTGGGCGGCGGCTCGCCCCCGCAGCTTCGCCGTGTCCAGCAGCGCGTCATTGAGGCGACGGGCGTTTCCTATTTCAACAGCGCGAACCATGACACGACGCTGACGAACGTCGCCGCGAAGAAGGGCGTTTGCCTCGCCCCCGGCTTCCTGAACGACCAAAGCGGCGAATTTGCATGGACGCCATTCGACTGCGAGGAAACGGTGCCATGCGTGCTCTGCACCCACAAGCAGGAAAACCGGAAAGAAGTGATGGATTTCGTGAAGCTGCTGCAAGGGATTTACAAAAGCCGCCCCGATTTCGCGGTGTGACATTGCGGCGGCGGTTATTGCCACGGCTACGGGAACAGCGAGGGCTGACGAAAAAGTGCAAAAAAGGCGGGCGTCGAGGGAAATTCCCCGATGCCCGTCTTTTTGCTTTTCTTTATCCGATGCTAACGGGCACTAAAACTCCCACTGAATAAGTCTAATTTCATGCAAGCGGATATTTTTCCTTGTAGGCCGTGAACATCTCCCGAAAATCGGGATTGTCTGCCGCCTTGATCTGCCGGAGATACGCATGGGGGTCGAACACGTCCGCGTCAGCTTGGAGGACGGCCACGGCGATGTTGGAGCAATGGTCGGATATGCGCTCGTAATCGCTCAGGACATTTGTAAAGACGATGCCACGCTCGATAGTGCACGCGCCCGTTTGCAGACGCTCGATGTGGCGAAGTCGGATGGTGTCCGTCAAAAGGTCGATGACTTGCTCCAGCGGCTCTATCTTTCTCGCGAGGTCATTGTCCGTCGTCTCGTAAGCTGCCACGGTGTTCCGGAGGATCTCGGAAACCGCGCTTTCAAGAACGCCCAATTCATGGGCGGCCTCTTCTGACAGTTCGATATCCTTTTTCGTAATTTCTTTTGCCGCGTATACCAAATTGATGGCATGATCCCCTATGCGCTCGAAATTTCCGATGGAGTGGAGGATTTTTGCGGCTTTTCGGTTGTCGCCCACGGAAAGAGGGCTACGAGAAAGCCGCACAAGATAAGATCCGAGACGATCCTCATAAATGTCGATTTTTTTCTCTGCTTTGCTGATGGCCTCGCTCGTTTCCGCGGAAGGCTGATGCAGGTTCGCGATGGCTTGTTCCACCGCCGTCATCGCCATATTCGCCATGGCGATTGACATCTTGTTGCACTCGGTCACGGCGACTGAGGGCGTTTCAAAAAGCCGTTCATCCAAAAAGGCGGCCTCTCCTTCCGGCTCGGATTTGATGACGGCCTTGGCAAGAGCCGCCAGCCTGTCCGCGCAAGGCAGAAGCATCGCGGTGGTGGCGATATTGAAAACGCTGTGGCACAGGGCGATGCCCGCCGGATCGATTATTTGACCCACAAACGCGAAATCCAGGACGAAGTGCAGCGCGTAAAACAGCAGCATAAACACAGCCGTCCCTATCAGATTGAACGACAGGTGGATAACGGAAACTCTTTTGGCGTTGCTGCCCACGCCGATACTGGAGAGCATCGCCGTGACGCAAGTCCCGATATTTTGCCCCATGATAATCGGGATAGCGACACCGTAAGTGACACCGCCGGACAGGGACACCGCTTGCAGCATTCCCATGGAGGCCGCCGAGCTTTGGATGACGGCGGTGACGATAAAACCCGTCAAGATGCCGAGCACCGGGTTTTGAAACGCGGTCAAAAGGCTTGCGAAAGCGGGCGAGTCTGCCAGCGGCGCGACGGAGCCGCTCATCAGCATCATGCCGTACATCAGGATGGCAAAGCCGACGAGTGTGTTGCCGACATCCTTTTTCTTTTGCGTCTTGGACAGCATGATTAGGCCGATTCCCGCAAAAGCCAAGAGCGGCGAAAAAGATTCCGGCTTCATCATGCGAATGAAGGGATTGTCGCTGGAAATCCCGATGAGGCTCATTATCCATGCCGTGATTGTGGTGCCGATGTTGGATCCCATTATGACGCTGGCCGTGTTCGCGAAGTTCATCAGCCCGGAGTTGACGAGGCCGACGAGCATCACCGTGACCGCCGACGAGCTTTGAAGCGCAATCGTGATGACGCAGCCCATGAGGAGCCCCGCCAGTTTGTTCTTGGTCATGCGGTGGATCATCTCTTCCATGCGCTCCCCCGCGATTTTTTCAAGGCTTACTGACATTTGGCTCATGCCGTAGATGAAAAAAGCCAAGCCGCCCAGCAGCGTGAACAGGGAAAAAATGGTCATGTGCGCCTACCTCCGTATGCCCGTATTTGCGGACATAAAAATAACCTTTTGCCACAACGTCAGTTGCGGCAAAAGGTTATTTTTATGGGAATACAGTTTCGCGCGGGGCTATTTGATTTTCGGCCATGGCCGAAAAATCTGCTGTTGCAAGCGGCGTTCTCCATCATGCGTTTCCTCCCGAACACGCAACCGAGAAAATTCCTCGAAATCCTGCATACAGTATACCACATTCCCGCCTGCGCGTCCAGTTTCGCTTTTGCGGCATGGAAAAATAAAAAATGTTCATCTAAAAAATCCGCTTTCCTGTCTAGGGGCGAAAAAATGGAAGACGCCGCGATTTTTTAGCGAGCAACGCATCAAAGGCGCGCTTTCCCCTTTTCCTTGCGGGAGCGGCGGAAGAATGATAGAATGAACGGATACGAAAAACATAACGCACGAATGAAATATTTATTGAGGAACGGAGCAAACCAAAATGAAAACAAAAAAGATTTTCTCGCTTTTGCTGGCGGCGACACTGGGCTTTGGCTTTATGCCCGAAATCCCTGCTTTGGCGGCGCAGACGGCCGTATCGGCGTCCGAAACGGCGGAGCCGCTCTTGGTGAACAAGACACATCCGCTGTCCGACGGTTACGAAGCGGGCATTTCCCTCGTCACTGCCGCGAATTGTTTTGGCGAGGAATTTCAAATCGAGCGGGAAACTTACGAGCATTTTCTCGAACTGCGGGCGGATCTTTTGCGGCCTGACGCCACCACCGAGGGCGCGATTCAAATAGAGATTGCCGCCGCGTACCGAAACGCCGAGCAGCAACGGGCACATATTGAGGCGCTTCTGACGGCGGAGGGCGAGGATTACGCGGACACCCATGCCGACCTGCCGGGATTTTCGGAGCAGCAGACCGGGCTTGCGCTGGACGTCGTGGTCGTCGAGAACGGCGCGCCCAAGGAGGATTGGTACAACATTTATGAGACTTCGTACCAGCAAATGCACCGGAAACTGGCGGAGCACGGCTTCATTCTCCGCTATCCGCCGGGAAAATCCGGCGTCACCGGCCACGCCTACGATTCGGGGCATATCCGCTATGTGGGCAAAGAAACGGCGCGAAAGATGTATCTGCAAGGGCTGACGCTGGAGGAATATCTGGCGGGCGGCGAGGAAACGCGGCGCATGGCGGGAGCGCTCGGCTCGGCGGAATACTGGACGCGGCGAAATCCCGACGGCGAGAAAATCATGAGCGAGGGCGAGCTTGCCGCCGTCCGTGAGACGATGCAGGAAAAGAGCGATCTTCTCGCCGACATGGCAAACTACCCCGATGCCGTTACGGGGGACGATATCCGGGAAAAAATTGCGTCGGCAAGGGAAGGCATTGCATATTACAATATGGAAGAACTGTATGGGCGGGGCGGCGCTCCCGTCCCGGAGGAAAGCGTCCGGCGGGCGGACGACAACTGCGCTTTAGATGAAGTGCCGGAGCGGGCAAGCGTGCGCTTCGCGTTTCCGGCGAAGAAAGCGCATATCCGCTATTTGCCGGAAAGTTCCCCGTGGTACGAAGACGCCTATGATTGGACCTACGATTTGCTCCAAGGATTTACGGCTAACGCGGGAGAGCCGCTGGCGGTGCTGGCGGAGAGCCGGGACAAAAAATTCTGCTTCGTGGAGGCGCGGCAGCACGTCGGCTGGGTGGACGCGCGCGAGCTGATTTTCGTGCCCCGTGACCAATGGATGAAGTACGCGGCTCCGGAGCATTTTCTCGTCATTACCGCCAACCGAAAGGAAATAGAGGCCGGCGGTTCCGTCCTGACCTTCCGCATGGGGGATCGGCTGCCCTTGATTCGGCTGGAGCCGCTGGAGGACGGGACATGGCTCGTTTCCGTGCCGACGGCGCTTGCGGAAGTGCCTGTGCGTGTACCTGTGGACGACACGGTGCATAAAGGCTGGCTGCCCTGCTCGGAAAACAATCTGATTCGCCAGTCTTTCCGATTCTTGGGGGATATTTTCGGCTGGGGCGGTATGCAGGAAAGCGTGGACTGCTCGCTCTTTACGGCGTGCGTCTATCGGAGCGTGGGCATCGAGCTTCCGACGGATTCCGTCGACCAGCAGCTTGCGATGCCGTGGAGTGTCGAGCTTGAAGGCATGGGCGCGGAGGAAAAGCTTGCCTTCATCAAGACACTGCACCCCGGCGACACGCTCTATGCGGACGGGCATGCCATGATGTACCTTGGGCGGGACGACAGCGGAAACCCTCGCATCATCCAGTCCGGCAGCAGCAAATGGTTCCCCGGCGAGGGGGAAAACGGAACCGCGCTCAAATATTATGTGCGCAAAGTGGCGGTCGAGGATTTTTTCTACAACGGTTCCGAGCATCAAAAGGCTCTCGACCGCGTCATCGCCGCCGCCAGCTTGCGCGGGAATCACACGGCCAAAAAACATTCTTGAAACTTTTTTGATTACATATTGCGGACTACATAACCGAAGACGTGGCGGCATGGGCGCGGCAAATCGCGGCGCTCCGACACCGCGCCCGTCGAGCGGCTGTCCGCGCCGTCGACACTTTTCGATTCGGCGATTTTCGTATTTTTGAAGCCGCACATGAATTGAGGCGAAAATTCTCTTTGCGTCCTTGTACAATCAGGCTTATGAAAAAATCATCAATGGAGGAATACTTATGAAGCAGTACATCGTGGATGCGTTTACGGACAAGCCCTTCGCGGGCAACCCCGCCGCGGTATGCGTGACGGAGGCGCCGCTTTCCGACGGCTTCATGCAGAAGCTGGCGATGGAAAACAATCTTTCGGAGACGGCGTATCTCTTGCGGGAAGGGGAGGGCTGGCGGCTTCGTTGGTTCACGCCGGGGACGGAGGTGGATCTCTGCGGCCATGCGACGCTGGCCTCGTCTTTCGTCCTCTTGAATTACTATGAGAGAGAAAATGACGCCGTGCAGTTTTACACGCGGAGCGGGACATTGACCGTCGCGCGAAAGGGCGGGCAGTACGAGATGGATTTCCCCGTCTGCCCGCAGCGGGAGGTTCCGGTCACGGACGATATGGAAGCGGCTTTCGGCATTCGCCCCGTCAAGGCGCTCTTGGGGGACGACCTTGTCTGCGTCTTTGC
>JAFTAB010000067.1 GCA_017458745.1 Schwartzia sp. (in: firmicutes)
ATGCAAAAAGAGGATTTTTTGTTTTTGATGTCGAAATATATCCATGCTATATTCTGCATGAAATAAAATTTCTTGCGGAGCGTGAATGATAATCGGATAAATTTAAGATTTACTTTTACTTTTTATCCGATGCTAACGGGCGCTAAAACTCCCGCTTCTTAAGCGGGAGTTTTAGCGCCCATAAGGCAATGGGTAAATTCGACTAGATTCAGTGGGAGTCAAAAACTCCCACTGAATAAGTCTCATTTTATGCCCGTTTGATGTTTTTCATTTCTTTTTTTAGAGCCTCGGAAAGTTCCTCGTTGCTGATCGCGTATGTGCCGAGTCTCGCCACCACGACGCTCGCGGCGAGGTTTGCAAGGTAAGCGGCCGACGATGGCGCGATGCCGCCCGCGATTGCCAGCGCGAATATGGCTATGACAGTGTCGCCCGCGCCCGACACGTCGAACACCTCCTGAGCCTTCGTCGGGATATTTATGACCTCGCGCGATCTGACGAGAGTAAGACCGCACTCCGAGCGAGTCGCGACCATGCCGCCGATATGGAATTTCCTCATGGCGTATCGAGCCGCTCGCTCGACCTCGGAGTCATTGTTCTTGGCGGGGGTTTTTTGCACCTCGTTCAGTTCCTTCAGATTGGGAGTGATAAAGTCGGCGCCGCTGTATTTTGACCAATCGTTTCCCTTTGGGTCCACGATCAGCGGGACTTTATATTTTTTTGCCGCTTCGATAATCTCGGTGCATGTTTTTTCAGTGCATATCCCTTTGCCGTAATCCGAGAGGATGATGGCGCTCCTTGGCGGGTGATTTTTGATTTCCTTTTTTACGAATTTGATTAGGGCGTTTGTAGCTTTGTCGTCTGCGGGGAGCGCATCCTCGAAGTCAAGCCGCAGCATCTGCTGATGGCCTCCTATGACGCGCAGCTTTGTCGTCGTCGGTGCGTCCGTCGCGATCAGCCCGCGCGTGTCGATGCCGCGCGATGAGAATTGCGCCGAAAGGCTCTCCCCGTGGTAGTCGCGGCCTATGAATCCCGAGATGAGAGTGTTGGCTTTCATCAGCGCGAGGTTATGGGCGACATTGGCGGCTCCCCCGAGTGTCTCCTTGGTACGCGTGACGCGAGTGACGGGGACGGGGGCCTCAGGCGATATGCGCGTCACCTCGCCGTAAAAATATTTGTCGAGCATGACATCGCCGATTACAAAGACATTGCAGTTTTCGGCTTCGTTTTTTACAAAATCTATGAGCGCTTTTCGATTAATTTCCATATGGCTCTCCTTATAATTCGATGACTTGGCATTGATATTCGCCTTGATGAGGCGGCCAGTTTCCCGTCATGCCCTCATATTTTTCCAGCAGCTTATTGACGGCGTCCATGATAACCGAGGGAGGCATGTGCTTCATGCACCCCATGAAGTCGTCTCCTTTTTTGGGGCAAATATGGATGCCGCAGGGATGGCATTTTTCGGGAGTCTTTATGAGTATGTCCTTGGCATCGTAAGGATAGAATCCCGGCACCGGTGAGGAGCCGAACATCGTGACTATTGGCACGTTCATAGCCACACCGACGTGCATCGGCCCGGAGTCGGTGGTGAGGAACAGGGCGCAGCGTTTCAGCATTGCGGCGAGGACGCCAAGAGATACTTTGCCGGTGAAAATCTTTACGTCACCGCTGTCCCTGCGCTTCATCTTTTTTATGCACTCGCGGACAATCTCTTCATCCATGGGGCCGCCAAAAAATGCTATGGCATAGCCTCGCGAGATGAGGTCGTCGGCGCACTCGGCGAAGTAGCCGTCAAGCCATCTTTTTGTCTCCCAGCTCGCGCCGATATTAAAAGCAATCACTTTTTTCCCCGGAGAGAAATTTTCATACCAGAGAGTCTGCGCTTCCTCGTCGGCGCCGGGAGGCAGCACCATCTCAAGCCCGCGGTCGTCGAATTTCGTGACGCCGCACGCTTTTTGCAGTACCTCGAAGTGCGAGTGAATTTGGTGCATTATTGGTTTCTTGTTTGGCAGCACTTCGTCAAAGAGCAGGGAGAACCCCGGCTTGCTGTAGCCCACGATGCGGCGCGCGCCTGAAAAGGCCGCGAGAGCCGAGGCTCTTTCGTTGCGATGAAGATTTATCACCAAGTCGAATTTTTTTTCACGAATTTTTTTTATGAATTTTATGAAATTGACGAGATGGTCGTCGGTTCCTTTTTTGTCAATTAGCATGCACTCGTCGAGCGTCTCGTTGTGCTCGACCAAATCGCGCAGCTTTTTGTCGGCGAGAAGCGTGAGCCGGGCCTCGCCGTAAAACGAGCGCAGAGTCCTCAGCACGGGAGTCACGAGCATGAGGTCGCCGATGTGCATGAGGTTTATCACTAGAATGTTTTTGTATGTGTCAGCCATGAATAGCCTGTCCTTTATTGTCTACTGCTTTTATTATTTCGGTTGCCGTCGTGCTGCCGACGCAGGCAAAAGCGTGAGAGCATTTTCCTTTTCCCCAGCACGGCGAGCAGTCAAAGGGAGTGGTCAATATTACGTCGTGCTCGCCGCGCGGCCCCCAGACCTTCGGGTCAGTGGGGCCGAATAGAGCGATTGTGCGGCAGCCCACTGCCTGAGCGATGTGCATAGGGCCGGTGTCGCAGGTTATGAGACAGTCAGCATTTTTCAGGAAAGCGGCCAGCTCCTTCAGATTGAGTGTGCCGGCTAGGACATTGTTGCTTGGGAGTCTGGCCAGCTTGGCTATCTCGGAAAGACGATGCTCGTCCGTTTTTCCCCCGATGAGGAATATTGCGCGCCTGACGGAGTAATGGTGCAAGATATGAGCCGCAGTCGCCTGAAAAATATTTTTCCGCTCGTAGCTTCCGATAGGGCAGAGCACCAGATACCCGCTGTCGGGAATGTGATTTTTCTTTGACTTTTCTTTGAGAGTTTCATTGGCACTCTCGGGAATATCGAGGGTCAGCGATGTGTCGGCCGTGCTGTCATCTATGCCAAGCGGTCGAAGCACCTCAAGGTGATTTTGCGTCTCGTGCTTTATGCTGTCTCGGATTGGCGACTGGCTCATCGTAAGGAAAAAGCCGGCGTGCTGCGCGTCATATCCGAGACGGTGGGGGATGCCTGCTAGCCACGCTGTTACGGCGCCGCGCACGGCAAAGTTCATGCAGATGGCGAGATCAAACTGCATTGGCTTTAGCCTTTGGGCGACACGCCACATGCCTGTGAGCCCGTCGTCCTTGCCTCGCTTGTCGTAGACGATGACATCGTCCACGTACGGGTTCATCTCCGCCATGCTTTTGGTGAGGGGGATGGTCATCATCGTAATAGCGGCATCGGGATATGCTTTTTTCAGTGCCCGAGTGACGGGAGTGGCCAGCAGCACGTCGCCGATAAAGGCGAGGTCGATGATGAGTATTTTTTTTATATCTTTCAGCACGAGGCGGCTTTCGCTCAAATTATATCGCGTCCTTCCATAAAGAAGAAATTTAGATGATTAATATTATATCATGTGATATGTAAATTGTCTTGTTTCCATGCGTTGTTATGTAGTACAATAAAATGCGATTAAATTTTGGAATAATAATTATGGAGGTATAAAAATGTCAGAGGAAAAAAGAGTGCGCACTCGTTTTGCTCCGAGTCCCACCGGCTACATGCACATCGGCAATCTTCGCACCGCCCTCTACGCTTATCTTTTTGCAAAGGCGAATGGCGGCGATCTGATTTTGCGCATCGAGGACACGGACAGGGCACGGTATGTTGCAGACGCTGTCTCATTCATCAAGAAGACACTGGCCGCGGCAAATATCATTCCCGATGAGGGACCCGACATAGGAGGGGAGTGCGGGCCATACGTCCAGAGCGAGAGAAAGGAAATATATAAAAAATATGCCGAGGAGCTTATAGCGAAAGGTTTTGCCTATCGCTGCTTTTGCAGTCCCGATGAGGGGCGTACGGGAAAGAGCTTTTCGGGCTATGACCGTCGATGCCGCGACCTATCGCCCGAGGATATAAAGCGGCATCTCGATGACGGCGATGAATATGTCATCCGTCAGAAGATGCCGCTCACAGGCACTACGACTTTTAATGATGTCGTGCATGGGGCAATCACCATAAATAATGATGAGCTTGAGGATCAGGTGCTAATAAAG
>JAFTAB010000012.1 GCA_017458745.1 Schwartzia sp. (in: firmicutes)
CGCTGGGGCACCTGCCGTGCCGGATGTCGAGTTGTTCTTCTGCATCATGGCTTTCAGCGCGGCCAGCTTTGCCATGTCGAACGGCGGGCTCTGCGATTTCGCTGATGCGCTCGCCGTCTTTGGCGCGGGCGCGGCGGCTGCTTGATGCACCACGGGCCTGCCCATATTTCTTACGATACCAAAAATCTCCTTACAAATCTCAGGATCTTGCAACAGACTGAGAAGTTCTTCCTTTTGCATATCCCTGTCATCCCCATTCCTTTCTCGCATTCGTGAAAAGCCATCGGCCTTCATCGCTTCACGATGTGGCATCTTTTTAGGAACTGTTCATAAATATAATTGACGAATTTATCCCGCGCATAATGCAGCGATTATTTGAGCACAGCTCCTTAGCATTTTTCATGTGACTTTATCATATAATAAAATGTATCAATTTACAATAGCGAGCATTGGCATTTATCTTAAAGTGCTATAAAAAAGAATAAATTAAACATTTGTTTGTCGGGCATGATGAAATATTTTTGTTGACAAATTCATACTGATGTAATATGATATGCAATTAAATCACACTTTTTAAGTATGAAATGGGGCGCTGTGAATGAAGCGATGTTGTATTTGGCGTCATGATCGAATGTGTTGACTTTTTTGAAAAAAATAAAATTTTATCATCGGATAAAAACTTCATTATATATAGGAGATATTATTATGACTAAATTTATAAATCACTATAAAAAATTCGCGACCGCCGCGGCTCTCGCTGCGGCTATTGCCCTCACGGCCGGATGCGGCGGCGGAAAGACTGCCGGAGATGGCGGCGCAGGCGGAGTCGGCGCGCCGCTGGATGTGACCATAAATACGAACAGGGTGAGCAGCGCCCTCACGGTGCTCGGGGAGAACGCCGGATTTTACAAGGACGAGGGCGTGAAGGTGAACATGCATGTGATGAACGTGGCATACGCCGATATCCTCTCTGCCCTGACCAGCGGCAAGGTGCAGGCGACCACCGGCGGGGTCGGCTCGACTGCCCCGCTCCGCATGATAGAGAATGGCGCGGATTTCGTGATCATCGGCGGGCAGATGAGCCTCGGCGCTGACATTGTCACTCTGCCGGAGCGGGCAAGCGAGTGGAAGGAAGAAAATCTGACTCAGGACAAGCTGGCAGGGAAAAAGATTGGCGTCGTCCGCACGGCGTCGGGCGACATCGCGCTGAGAGGCGCGCTCGCTCGGAGGGGCATCGATCTCGGCGCTATCTCTTTCGTGGAGCTGGGCAATGAGCCGGCAATAATTGAGGCGATAAAGAAAGGGCAGCTTGACGCCGGCAACGTGCAGGCGAATCTGCGCGACACGGCGCATCAGGCGGGTCTAGTCTCGGCGCTGCACATAGACGACATATCCCCGGATTTCCCGTGCTGCCGCATCATCACGACCTCAAAGGATTTGAAGGCTCGCCGCGCTGATTTCGTGAAATTCCTCCGCGCCCAGCTGAAGGCGTACCGCATGATACAGACAGACGAGGCAAAAGCGTTGCCGCTGATCAACAAGTCAATCGAGGTCGATCCTCAGGTGCTGAAGAGCCAAGTGTTTGAGGACAAGCATCTGGGGCTGGTCCCCGACCCCGCAAAGCTGCGCGTCGAGGATTTCTTTGACAGCATGAAGCGCGTCGGCTACATTGAGGGCAAAGTGAACATCGACGACCACATTGACATTTCGCTTTATCAGGAGGCACTGGCCTCGCTTCTGAAGGAGGAGCCGAACGACGCGACATGGCTCGCGCTGAAAGAAGCATACATAAAAAATGACGGCCCGTGGCCCGAGGCAAGTCAAAAGTGACGCTGACGGGAGGGAACATATATGGAAAGCACAAAGGCCGTGCCAAAAATAAAGTTCGAGGACGTGTCGCTCATTTATGATGACGGCGTGAAATCCTACAAGGCAATATCCGACATGAGCTTTTCGGTCGACGAGGGAGAGTTCGTGAGCATCATAGGCGCGTCCGGATGCGGCAAGAGCTCGACCCTTTCCGTTCTCGCGGGGCTGCGCAATCCGACGGCGGGAAGGCTGATGATTGACGGTGTTGAGAGCCGTGGCACGAGCAAAAACCGCGGCGTCGTGTTTCAGCATTATTCTCTTTTCCCGTGGATGACCGCCGAGGGGAACGTGTCGTTCGGCATTCGTCAGGCTATGCCTGAGCTGCCGATAGAGGAGGCGCGGGAGGCCGCCGTCTCGTATCTTGCGAGGGTGGGGCTCACCGGATTCGAGGAGAAATACCCGCACGAGCTGTCGGGCGGGATGCAGCAGCGCACCGCCATTGCGCGGACCATCGCGATGCAGCCCGATATATTGCTGCTCGATGAGCCGTTCGGGGCAATCGACGCGAGGAACAGGGTTGTCTTGCAGGACTTGCTGCTGGAGGTTCTGGGGCAGGAGAGTGCGCCGAAGACAATCGTGCTCGTGACACATGACATAGACGAGGCAATTCTTCTTTCGGATCGCATACTTTTCATGGACGGCAAGAGCGTCGCCGCGGAATTTGTTGTTCCGTTTGAAAGGCCCCGTGTCAGGGAAGCGATATATGCGTCGAATGAGTATATGCGTTTACGGCAATCGTTGATGAGGTGCTTTTTCAATCAGGCAAGCAGTGAGGGGGCATATATATGAGAGCTGCGACAATTTCATATCCCGCGTACGGCGAAGAAGAAAGGAAGGATGTTTCCTCGAATGTTCCTCCGAATGTTTCTGCGAAAGTTTCTCCGCTTCGGGAAAAAGCGGCGGCTTTATGGCAAAAAGCGCGCTCAAAGGTGGACATCACGGTGATTTTGCTGATGCTGCTCGCGGCATGGGAGGCGGCGACCGCGGGACTGCCGCAGTCGGCGAGGATGCTGTACCCTGCTCCGGCCGACGTCGCAAAGATATTTTTGACTGACTGGAGAAAGATAGTCGAGGGCATAGGCTCGTCGATGTACCTTTTGGGATTCGGGTTCCTGCTCGCGCTCGTGCTGGGCATATCGCTCGGGATTATAACGGGCGGCGTGCCGCGCCTGCGTGAGTCGCTGCTCCCGATCGCCAAGGTCATCAGCCCGATACCGCCGATTATCTACACGCCGTACGCCGTCGC
>JAFTAB010000068.1 GCA_017458745.1 Schwartzia sp. (in: firmicutes)
CGCGCGAAAGGGCGGGCAGTACGAGATGGATTTCCCCGTCTGCCCGCAGCGGGAGGTTCCGGTCACGGACGATATGGAAGCGGCTTTCGGCATTCGCCCCGTCAAGGCGCTCTTGGGGGACGACCTTGTCTGCGTCTTTGCTGACGAGGATGAGATTCGGCGCATGGCGCCCAATCAAACGCTGCTGATGAAACTGGACGGCAGGGGGCAAAGCGTCACCGCTTCCGGTACGGAAAGCGACTGCGTCTCCCGCAGCTTTTTCCCGAAGCTCGCCGTCCCCGAAGACCCGGTTTGCGGATCGGCCCATTGCCAGATTGCCCCATACTGGGCCGAGGCCACGGGCAAATCGGAAATCCACGCCTATCAAGCGTCAAGGCGCGGCGGTCATCTGTATTGCCGCTTGCAGGGAAACGGGCGCATCGCCATCAGCGGTGAAGCGGCGCTGGTCGCCGTTTCCGAAATTGTCGCGAAAGAATAACCGAGGGGCTGTTGCAGGCAGATGTTTCTTCCTGCGACAGCCCCCCTTTTGTTGTTATGGATTGACCTCCGGCACGTCCAACTAGAAATGTACGACTACGCCGGGATAGCCCGTGAGCGGCACCCACCCGCGCACACGCTCCGCGAAGGGGCGGTCAAGCTGCCCGATGCCCGTATCGAGAGCCGCCATTTTACGGCAGCCGCGATGGCTTTCCGGCGCACCTAGCCGGGCGCAGATTTCTCCCAGCTTCCGCCCGTTGCTCGCAGCAATATTGTTATGGTTCAAAGCGAGGTGGGACAATAGTCGAATTTACCCAGCTCGATGGTGCGCCCGACGATGCACGTCCTTAACCGGTGAAAAACATAGCCGACGGCAAGGCGTTGCATGGCACTTTTGAAAGGCTCCTACAAAAAAATCATCACGATTGCTCCAATGCCGAGCGATACGGAAAAACCTTTCATCGCGTTTGAGAGCGATGCGCCGACGTGTTTCTCGGCGAGCGGGCGAAGCATGAACACTAAAAATGAGATGAGCAGAAAAGCCAGCGGCAGGTCCCTCGCAATTATAGCGTAAAGCAGCAGCACCATCGAAAGAGTCATGCTCGCTTTCTGCGGGCGAGAGAATTTCCCGTCATTTTTTGGCGCGGCTTCCTGCTCCAGCTCAGGCATGTGCGAATGGAATGTGCTCATTTCGTTTCAGTTCCTTTTTTTGATAATCGGTGTTTTTAATGATTTGCCAAAAAGTAAGGGCGCAAGTATGCGCCCTCACGGATAATTTTATTCATTGATAACAGGCATTTTAAGCCATCGGCAGACACCACCTTATGCCTCTGCCTTTGCGTTGACTGATGCCGCTACTGCCGCCCCCGCGGCAGCATCCGAGCCGGTGCCTTTCAGGCTCGCCATCAATTTATCGAAGCGGCTCATGATCTCATTGTAGGTCTTATGAGTGATCTCGGGCATATCATCCTGATCGGTCATTTCCTTCCATTTGAGACCGGCCTGCTCGAAGCCTTTCTTGACGGCATCCTGCATCTTCTGCAGCTTCTCGGGGTCGCCGCCCGCGATGGTCGATGCCAAATCGAATATGCGTGTCGCGACCGCGTCCACCGACCAATCGCCGCCCTCGCTGATCGCCGCCTGCGCCTCCTCGGGAGTCGTGGCAACCGGCGGGAGGGAGAATTTGTACGCGTCAACGAGAACACCGTCAAAGTTGAGCTTGCCGACGCCCTTGTCGAGCCAGCCTTGCAGCTTCATGTTCTGCTCGGTCAGCGTCTTTATCATGAGCTCGGTGCTCTTCGTGATGCCGTCCTTCAGCACCTGCACTTGGTCGGCATTGAGCCCCTTGATGGCGTCGGTGTGGTTGTACTTCGTGTTCTCGCCGTTCGCGATTTTATCGACAGTCGTCGAGCCGGCGGACTCCTTCGACGAGAGGCTGAGCTCAAATGCCTCATTCGTCTTGGCTGTCTCTTTGCCGGCCGCCTTGTCTTTTGACCGCGTTTGTGTCTTTGCGTACGATGCCGCTACGTTGAGCGACAACGAGCGTGTCGTTGCGTTTACATCCATGTCGATTACCTCCTTGTGCGAAAAATTCCGCAAATCCTTGGGGATAATTCCGTGCTCCCCACTACACTACCTCACTTTTATTTTAGCAGATTATTTGTCAATGTCTAGTGAAATTTTTAGAAAAATGTGTATACATGACAAGCCCGCCACAATATTTTGTATGCGGATGTAAATTTTTAATGGATGGCGGCAGAGCCGTGCAAATTCGGCGGGAGTTTGCAATTACCGCCGAATTTTGTGATATAATTAAAAAATAATCACAGATGAAATGAGGAAAGTCGAATGAATCTCGATGGTTTTTCAATGCACAGGCTCGCGGAGGAGCTTTCCGCCGCGCTCGTCGGCGGGCGCATCGACAAGGTCACCCAGCCGAACAGGCAGACGATACAAATCGGCATACGGCAGCCGGGCGAAAATCTCCTGCTTTATATATCAATCAACCCGCAGAATCCCACTATGTATATCATCGAGAGGCCGCTTGAGAATCCCCCGGAGCCGCCTTCTTTCTGTATGCTCCTGCGCAAGAATCTGGAGACGGGGCGCATATCGAAAATCGAGCAGGTGACGCTCGACCGCGTGATGATGATCGACATTGACACGATAGGGGCGGGCGGACGCATCGTGACTAAGACGCTTGCCTGCGAGTTCATGGGGAAGTACAGCAACGTCATTCTCGTCGAGGACGGCATCATAATTGATGCC
>JAFTAB010000069.1 GCA_017458745.1 Schwartzia sp. (in: firmicutes)
GGAGCATGGCCTTTCAAGTCGTGTAATCGTAGGCGAGCATGTTTACATTGCTTCACGGGTGCCAAAGGTTGAGCACTGCGAGGAGGCTTTGGGCTACTCTTTTGAGAAAATGGTGCTCTATGCTTGCTCGATCGGCATAGGAACGACATGGATAGGCGGCACGCTGGATCGCGGGAAGTTTGAGAAAGCCGCCGAGATAAAGCCTGATGAGTATATGATGATAGTCAGCCCTCTGGGCTATCCGGCGGAAGAACGCTCGCGCGTGGACAGGATGCTCAGGCAAAAGATACGCGGCGATGAAAGATTCCCGGCCTCGGAGCTTTTCTTTGAAGGAGATTTTAGCACGCCGCTCGCCGATGAAAAAGCACTGTCATTGCTCGAATCAGTCAGATGGTATCCCTCTGCGGCGAACAAGCAGCCTTGCCGAATCGTCAAAATCGGAAATAAGTACCATTTGTACGAGAAGCATACGCCGGGGTATCAAAATGCCATGGCTTGGGATGTTCAGAAAATAGACATGGGGATAGCCCTGTGCCACCTGATGTGTGTCACGGATGGAAATTTTGAAATAGCCAATCCGGGAATTGCGACCGATGATGGCACGGAATATATCGCCACGGTGACGGCATGAGCTGACGCGGCCGGCATCGGATAAAAGCAGTTCTGTGTATGATTGATAATTTTTTTATTGGGGTGAGATGATGATTTCGGGACGGACTGTGAACCTTGGCGTGATTGGCCATCCAATCGCGCATTCTCTTTCGCCCGTGATGCAAAACGCGGCTATAGAAAGGGCGGGGCTGGATTATGCTTATATAGCGATGCCAGTGGAGCCCGAGGATTTGCCTTCCGCGGTCGCGGGGCTCAGGGCTCTCAATTTTCGCGGATTCAATGTGACGATTCCTCATAAGTCCGCGATAATCCCGTTTCTTGACGAGATATCGGACGGCGCGAAAATAATCGGCGCGGTCAATACCGTCGTGAATGACGGCGGGCGGCTCATCGGCCACAATACTGATGTCGATGGATTCATAGACGCGATGCACGCAAAAAATGTTGCCGCCGCCGGAAAGAGCGTCGCGCTGTATGGCGCGGGCGGCGCGGCGCGGGCAGTGATATGTGGGCTGATGCGTGACGGCGCGAGCGAGATAAATGTCGGGGTGAGGAATCCTTCAAAGGCGCAGGGGATTTTGGAGTCATTCGCTCCGCATGGGGCGATTAAAATTTTTGATTGGTCGGGCGCGGATTTTGAGGTCGCCGCCATGAGGGCTGACATCATAGTGAACACGACGCCGCTCGGGATGCACCCGAATATAGGCGAGATGCCGCCCGTCGATTTCTCCCGTGTCAAGGATGATGCTTTTTTTTATGACATCATTTATACTCCCTCGCCAACGAGGCTGATGCGAGAGGCAAGGGAAAGGGGACATGAGGTGCTGGGCGGGGCGGCGATGCTGGTGAGGCAGGGCGCGGTCGCGTTCAAGCTTTGGACGGGCACAGATGCGGACGAGGGCATAATGATGGAAAAACTGAAAGAGATGCTTGATAATTGATGAATACGAATGAGTCCGCGAAGATTAAAAGTCAAATGAGCCGCCGCGAGGAAATGGATGTGCTCGTCAGGCAGTCCTCGCTGGGGAGCGTCGGCGGCGCGGGGCGCATGGATGTGGATGTCAGCTCCGCGCCCATAGTGAGGCTGGTGAACCGCGTCATTGATGACGCTATTGAGCGGCGGGCGAGCGATATTCATATCGAGCCTCAGGAGGATGAGCTGCGCGTCCGTTTTCGCGTGGACGGCGAGCTTGTCCCGCAGTACGGGGGATTTCCCCTCGCGCTGAGGGACACGCTCACGTCGCGCATAAAAATCATGGCGCATCTTGACACCACCGAGCGGAGAAAGCCGCAGGACGGGCGCATCACTCATAAACACGCGGGGCGCGATGTGGATATTCGTGTCTCCACTATGCCGCTGATTCACGGCGAGTCGATCGTGCTTCGGCTGCTGAATGGATCGCGTGAATTTTTGAGCCTTGATGAATTGAATTTCTCCGAGGCGAATGAGAAAATGTTTCGCGGATGGATGCACAGCCCATACGGGCTGATTCTCGCGACGGGCCCGGTGAACAGCGGCAAGTCGACGACTCTCTATGCGGCTCTTTCGGAGTTGAACACGAAAGAAAAGAACATCGTCACCATTGAGGATCCCGTTGAGTGCCATCTCGCTGGAGTCAATCAGATGCAGGTCAATCAGAAGGTCGACCTCACATTTGCCGCAGGGCTCAGAGCTATACTGCGGCAGGATCCTGATGTCTGCATGGTGGGCGAGATACGGGACGAGGAGACGGCGGAAATAGCGGTGAGAGCGGCGCTCACCGGAAGGCTGCTTTTTACTACGCTTCACACCGGCAATGCAATCGGCGCGATTTTTCGTCTGCTCGATATGGGGATTGCTCCATATTTATTGTCGGCGGCGCTCTCGGGCATAATGGCTCAGAGGCTCGTGCGTCGGCTGTGCCCGCATTGCAGGGAGCGGTACGAGGTTGCGCCTGATTCCGCGGAGGCGCGCATCCTCGGTGAGCATTACCGTGAGGGTATGACAATGTACAGGAATGTCGGCTGCGATGCGTGCGGCGGCGAGGGATATTCGGGCAGGCTCGCGATACATGAGCTTTTGACAATCGGCGGCGCGATGAGGGACGCCATCACTCATCAGCATGAGTACGCGCGGGTCGAGTCGGAGGCAAAAAGAGCGGGCATGGTGTCGCTCATGGAGGACGGCATAAGCAAGGCGGAGCGCGGCGAGACGACGCTGTCCGAGATTGGGAGAGTGCTATATGGCGAGCCGTGACAGGGATTTTTTTGACGGGATATTTAACAGGGCGATAGAAATGGGCGCGTCGGATGTCCATATTGCTACTGATTCGCCTGTTTTCATTCGCGTTGACGGCAGGCTTTTCAATTTATCCGACGAGAGGCTGAATGAGTCCGATGTAAAATCATTGCTCGATATGTGGCTGAGCGAGGAAGAGTGGAATTTTTTCAACTCGGCGCATGAGATGGACTTTGCCCAAAATTTTGGCAAGTCGAGGTTTCGGGTGAATCTTTATCGCTCCCATACCGGGATGGCGGTCGCGGTGAGAATAATACCGAGCGAGATACCTGCGCTCGGGGAGCTCGGGCTGCCTGAGGGCGTGGCAGCTCTCTGCGAAAAGGAGCACGGCCTTGTATTGGTCACGGGAAAAACCGGGGCGGGCAAGTCCACCACGATGGCGGCGATGATAAAAGAGATTAATGATAATCGAAGGGCTCATATCATAAGCATGGAGGACCCGATTGAGTACGTCCATGTGTCGAACAAATGCCTCGTTTCGCAGAGGGAGTATGGCTCAGATTTCACCTCTTTTCCTGATGCGCTGAGGGCGGCACTGCGGGAGGACCCGGATGTCATCGTGGTGGGCGAGATGCGCGATGCCGAGACTGTTGCCGCCGCGCTGAACGCAGCCGAGACAGGGCACCTCGTCATTGCGAGCCTCCATACGAAAACGGCGGCTGAGTCGGTGATGAGGGTGGAGAGCTTCTTCGAGGCGGGGCGTCAGCCCCAGATAAGGGCGCAGCTCGCAATCGTGCTGGAGGCTGTTATCTCGCAGCAGCTCTTGCCGGGGAAAAATGGCGGGCGCGTGCTCGCGTCGGAGTTTCTGATTGCCACGCTCGCCATTCGCAATCTGATGCGTCAGGGCAAGGCGCAGCAGATAGACAGCGCCATCATGACGGGCGGGGCAATGGGGATGCAGACGATGAAGAAATCCATCGGGGAGCTGCTGTCCGCAGGAAAAATTGACACGGAGACAGCCGAAAGATACTTCTATAAAGAGAGCAATGGTGCAAGTTGACCAAATATGAATATGTTGCCCGCGACATCGAGGGCAACACGGAGCGGGGCACTGTCGAGGCGGAGTCGAAAAAGGAGGCCGCCGGACGGCTGATAGACAGGGGAATGTTCGTTATCGAGGTCAGGGAGACTTCGTCATATTCGCCGTCGCTGCTCACGTCGTTCGAGGCGTTTTTTCATTCGCGGGACATCATGATGTTTTGCCGTGAGATGTCGGTGATGGTATCAGCCGGCATGAATATCGTTGATTGCTTGGAGCTTTTGAAGCGCGAGGCGGGCGATGAATGGAAACGCGGCATCATAGAGGATATGAGCCGTGACGTGCAGAACGGCGGCTCGCTTTCCGAGGCGATGAAAAGGCATAAAATTTTCTCTCCGACGCTTGTCGCGCTGGTAGGCGCAGGAGAGATGAGCGGGACGCTTGACGAGATACTGGAGCGGCTGGCGGTCTACACCGAGAAGCGGCATGAAACGCGTGAAAAGCTCATCACGATCATGGCTTATCCTTTTGTCCTGCTCGTGACGATGATCATGGTCGGTTTTTTTGTGCTGTCATTCATACTGCCGACCTTCGCCGGCCTTTTCGCGTCCATCAGCGCGGAGCTGCCCCTGCCCACAAGAATCTTGCTGGGCGCACAGGAGGTGATTGTGAATCATGGCGTGGCTGTGCTGATATTGGCATTGATGATTCCTGTTTTGATTGTCTTTATGTATAAAAAAGAGGAATATCGCGTGAAATTTGACAGGACGCTGCTGCGTCTTCCCGTGGTAGGCGCGCTGATGTCATACATGGAGACGACGAGGCTGGCGGGGACGCTCTCCGTCATGCTGTCAAGCGGCATCGTGCTTGACCGTGCCCTGACGATACTCAGCGACACGACGGGCAATCATTTTATACGCAGGGCTTTGCTGCTGGCGCGTGGAGACGTGCAGAAGGGCAGGACTCTCTCGTCGTCCCTGAGGAGATGGGGCATCTTCCCGTCGTCGATGATGGAGCTGATGGCGACAGGCGAGGAGACGGGCGAGCTTGAAATGACGCTGGGGAAAATCGAGAAATTCTGCCGGATGGAGGCGGACAACATGGCGGACAGGCTCAAAGCACTGGCCGCTCCGACGGCACTGATTATCATAGGGGGAATGGTGGGGCTTATCGTATTTGCAATAGCAATGCCGATAATCGATACAGTGACAGCGTTCTCGTGACAGCGGCCGGATTGTAAATTTTTTGAATTGCTGAATGGAGGTTTTTGGGAATATGACATGCAAAACTAAAAATAACCGCTTTGCTTTGGCGGCCATCGCTTTTTTGATTTCATTAGTCATGGCCGTCGCTGCCCTAGGGTGCGGCGGCAAGTCGGCCTCGTCCGGCACATCCGCGGGGCAGGGGGTGGCGGCGTCATCTTCCGCCAAAAGCGACGCGGGCAATGGCTCTGACAAAAAAACGGAATACTCGATGAAGGACATAAAAAACCTCAAGAACGTCGGGAATTTTGAGAAAAACGCGCTTGAGCATATTTTCAGCGGCACTATAAACAAAAAAGGAAAGGCAACGGGATTTCACTACAGCAGGCTGAGGGACAGCAAGGGAAAAATCGTGGACGGCACCCGCAGCAAAGAGGACAAGAACGGCGTTTTCACCGGCAAGGTTGAGGTGGACGGCGTTAGAAAGGAAGGGTTCAGCTCGTTTTATCCCGAGAGCTTCACGCCGCAGCAGGTGGTTGACGCGATAAACACCGCGTACGAGGACGCGCTGAGCGACCCGAATAATCCGCGCGGCTCTCTTTGGATTGGGCACGCCGGAAAAATAGAGATAGATATGTACCTTACCGGGGACAAGAAAATAATTACCGCTTTCCCGGTTCGCCAAGGGGGTAAAAAATGAAATACAGAATAGAAATGGAAACAGGAGCAAATCCTTTGCCCGTCATCAAGTTTGAGGACGACACCGACGCGCTGGTGAGCGAGTTCATGCTTGCCGAGGCGCGCTCATTCGCTGACCCTGTCATCGACGCGCTGGAGTCGGCGAGCGACGCGCGGCCCTCATCATTCGCGGGCAATGCGTTCAGCATTTTGTGCCGCGAAAAGGAGACCGTGATAACCGACGACATAATGGGACGCGAATGTAAAGCGACGACCTCGGAGCTTTTGAGGCTCGCGCGCGATTATCGCGGCTATTGTGAGGCGCAGACGCATGAGGGCGGTCGAAAAAAGCGCGGCAAATGAGAGCTTATATGTGCAAAGGAAGTGAGAAATCTCATGGGAGAATTTTCTTTTTGTGATTCTTTGGATACTGAGGAAAGGGATAAATTTTTTTCATATATCGCCAACTCGTTTGGAGAAAAAAAGACGGAGAAATCTGAGTCCCCTTTCGTCGCGAAATGGCAGAGGTGGATAAAAAAGAGCGAAGATAAAGGCGTGGAGGAAGTCCTGAATGATTTCCTGCTCTCAAAGCGTCCCGTGCATTTCATGGAGCGGGATAATGTCATTATGGAAATATATCGCTCCTTTGCGGGGGATGTGCCCATGCTGATTTTTGGGAGGGACGAGGATTTCGAGCAGTTCGTCGTGAATGCTGCCTGTCGTGGCGAGGCGCCGAGCGACATACATCAGATGGGAGCCTCTTTCCTTTTTAATTCAGAGGTGATGCTGATTGCCCTTTCGCGGAAGCCATACAGCAATGTGCCGGCAGGGGAAATGGGACTCGCCGGGGACGAATGGCGCAGACGCTCGCTGCTGCTCCGCCGAGAGCATGAATGCACGCATCTCTACACGCGGCTTTTTTATGGCACAGCCAGAAACAATCTGCATGACGAGCTGATGGCGGACTTTTTCGGGCTCATGGCGGCAATGGGACACTATGAGGCGCGATGGTTTCGCAGGTTCATGGGGATCGGAATGGAGGGCGGGGGACGCCTTTCTCTTTACACGCAGGGTTTGCCCCCAAAAGTCAAGGAGGCTGTTTCGGAGGCAGCGGGAATAGCATCTGATTTTTTGGAGCGATGGTCGCGCAGCGAAAAATTTTCGTCCATGAGCAGGCCGGAGCAAGTGGACTATCTGTGCAGGCTCGGCATCGAGGGAATGTGCGGAGAGCAGTAAAGATTAAAAA
>JAFTAB010000070.1 GCA_017458745.1 Schwartzia sp. (in: firmicutes)
AAAAAATGTCATATCCGAGGTAGCCGAGATACTGACAGCCGATGATTTTTATCGCGAGTCTCATCGCCTTGTCTTTGATGCCATAGTCTCGCTTTTCAGTGAAAACGAGGCGGCTGACTTTGTGACGGTCACCGAGTACCTGAAAAAGACAGGCAATCTTGAGAAGGCCGGCGGCATTGCTTTTGTGTCGTCCCTGCCGAATCTCGTTCCCATCGCGTCGAATGCCGTGTACTATGCTAAAATAGTGCGCGAGAAGTCGCAGCTGCGCGGGCTGATACGCGTGGGGACAGAGATTGTTGGCTCGGCATACGAGGATAATGATGACGTCGATACCCTGATGGACAACGCGGAGAAGCGCATATTGTCCGTCACATCGAAGCACAGTTCGAGGGATTTTGTGCCCATGCACGACATACTGATTGACACCTTCGAGCGCATACAGAAGCGCGCGGAGACGAAGGGCTCTCTCACTGGACTTGCGTCGGGATTCATTGACCTCGATAATCTGACCTCGGGCTTTCAAAAATCCGATTTGATACTCGTTGCTGCGCGTCCGTCGATGGGCAAGACGGCATTCACGCTGAATATCGCCACCTATGTCGCGATACACGGCAGGGAGCCGGTCGCTTTTTTCTCGCTTGAGATGAGCAAGGAGCAGCTCGTATATCGTATGCTCGCGGCGGAGGGGGCCATAGACTCGTCAAAGCTGCGTACTGCGGATTTGACCGATGACGACTTCACCAATCTTGTCGCGGCAGCCGACAGGCTCAACAAGGCACCCATATATATCGACGACACGCCGGGCATCACCGTCATGGAGCTGCGCTCCAAAGCGAGACGGCTGAAAGCGGAGCATGGCCTGTCGCTTGTCGTCATTGATTATCTTCAGCTGATGCAGGGCGGGGGAAGAAAAAATGGCGACAATCGCCAGCAGGAAATTTCGGAGATTTCCCGCTCGCTCAAGGCGCTGGCGAGGGAACTGGATGTGCCAGTCATCGCGCTCTCGCAGCTCTCGCGCGGGGTTGAGGCGAGGCCGTCCAAAAAGCCGATGCTCAGTGACCTGCGCGAGTCGGGCTCACTTGAGCAGGACGCCGATATAGTAATGTTCCTCTACAGGGAGGACTACTATGATGAGGACACCGAAAACAAGAATATCACGGATGTGATTATATCGAAGCACCGCAACGGCCCCGTCGCGAACGTGCAGCTCTTTTTCAGCAAGGAGTTCACAAGGTTCGCCAATCTCTCGCGTCAATAACGATGACGTGTAGACAAATGGCTGTTATTGTGCTATAGTAAATGGGAATTTTATCTGCTGATGATACTGAATGAATTGCATCTTTGCTTTACTGGATTCCGTATGCCTGCGCGATGCTGCAATTCATTTAGAGCGGGTAAATATTCAGTGGAAATATAATATAAGACTTCCAACGAATAAGAAGTAGTCATTCCATGACGCGCTCGTAGTCCAGTGGATAGGACGCCAGCCTCCGGAGCTAGAAGCGTGGGTTCGACTCCCGCCGAGCGCACCATTTTTGAATTATTCGCGCATGGCCATGAGCCTGCGCGATATTTTTATTGCAACAGTAAAATGAGGTAAAATTTTATGAAGGACGAGACTGTCAAAAAGGTGGAGCAGGAGGTCGCGTCTTGCGAGTATCTCTCGACGCTGCCCGATGAGTCGTTCGGGTTCAAATTGAGCCGCGAGATGAAGATCGAGGGCGACAGGTACTATATCTTTTCGTATGACAATGATGAGGCGCACAGGTGGATCACCGCGTATTACCATGATGAAACGAAGGAATACAAGATTCGCGAGAAAGTCGGGCTCGTGGAGTTCTGCCGCATCGAGTGCATCGCGGAGGGCATCGTGAAATTTGAAGAGGCCCTGCGCGAGCATCTTGCGAACATAGTCAGCGAGCTGGGGCATTTTGACATTGCGAATCTCGGCGAGCTGGTGAGGGAAAAGAATATAGTGGCATGGGATTATAAAAAGCTGGTTCCCGATACCCTGCTCGGCTTTGAGCTTTTCATCAGGCCGACGGAGCCTGTGAGAATGACAAACGGCTCTTATATCATAATTGATTATGAGGATTTCGCGAATGAAAGCGATTTTACTATTTACTACAATATTTTCCGCGACGAGTTTTTTGGCGAGTCGCGCATAAGGAAAGTGCCGGACATCACCTATGACTTTGATTCTAGGTCGCTCGACGAGCTTGAGGCGAAATTGAAAACGCTGATGCCGGTGCACCTCAATAAGATAAGACGCTGCCTGGCGGAGGAAGAGGAGAAAAAATAAGTGGAGTTATCATCTGAACTGCTCAAAATCAAAGAGGAAGCCATGAGGGACGCGCAGCCTTTTTTCAGAAGGGTGGACGACATCGCGGAGAGGAACACTGCGAGGGTGCTCGACGCCATGCGCGATGCCTGCGTGTCGGAGGCGCATTTCAATACGACGTCCGGCTACGCGTATGACGACATAGGACGCCAAAAGCTGGATGAGCTGTACGCGAAAATTTTTGGCGCGGAGCGTGCGCTCGTGAGGACTCAGTTCGTGTCCGGCACTCACGCGCTCGCGACGGTGCTGTTCGGCATACTGCGCCCCGGCGACACTCTTGTCTCGCTGACGGGGGAGCCGTACGACACGATGCAGACCGTCATCGGATATAAAAATCCGTCGTGCGGCTCGCTGAAGGAATTCGGAATAAGCTATGACGAGCTGCCGATGGCAGGCGGCAGGGTGGACATGGGGGGCATAAAGAGCGTCATAACTCCGAGGACGAGGGTGGCGCTTATCCAGAGGTCGCGCGGCTACAGCATGCGCCCGCCGCTTTCGCTGAGCGACATAAAAGAGATAGTCGGCCGCGTGAAGGAAATAAATAAAGATTGCGTGTGCTTTGTCGATAACTGCTATGGCGAGTTCACTGACGTGGATGAGCCGATCGCGTCAGGCGCGGACATAATAGCGGGCTCGCTCATAAAAAACCCCGGCGGAGGTCTTGCGCCGACAGGCGGGTATATCGCGGGCAAGGACGAGCTGGTGGAGATGGCGTCATACAGGCTGACGTCTCCCGGCATGGGGGATGAGCTCGGCGCCTCGCTCTCAAATAATCGGCTGATATTCGAGGGATTATTTCTCGCGCCTCATGTCGTGGCTCAGGCGGTGAAGGGAGCCATATTCGCGGCGGAGATTTTTTCGAGGCTTGGCTACAGAGTTTCTCCGCTGCCGGATGAGACAAGGGGCGACATCATACAGGCGATAGAGCTTGGCTCGGCTGAAAAGCTGATCGCTTTCTGCGGCGGGATTCAGAAATATTCGCCCGTGGATTCATTTGCCGCGCCCGAGCCGTGGGATATGCCGGGCTACGCCGACCGTGTCATAATGGCGGCGGGCACATTCGTGCAGGGAGCCTCGATAGAGCTCTCCGCCGATGGCCCGATGCGCGAGCCGTACGCCGTCTACCTGCAAGGCGGCCTGACCTTCGAGCACGCGGTAGTGGGGGTAATGGGAGCGGCTCAGGCAGTGGGCATGGCAAAAAAATGAAATAAAAAAACTGCAATCATTTGCGATTGCAGTTTTTTTTATTTCATTTCATTTTATCCGAATAAGTCTAATTATTTATTCTTCTGACGGCACGAGGTCGCTTGCGGTCAGCGTGCCGTTCTTGCGCTTTTGGGCAAGCTCCGCCGTCGCGGTGAAGAGGACGTCGGACGATGAGTTAAGAGCGGTCTCGCAGGAGTCCTGCAGCACGCCGATGATGAAGCCCACGCCGACAACCTGCATTGCGATGTCATTGCCTATGCCGAATGACGCGCAAGCAACGGGGATGAGCAGGAGCGACCCGCCGGCGACGCCAGACGCGCCGCACGCGCCCACTGTCGAGATGAGCGAGAGCAGGAGAGCCGTCGGAATATCTATGTCGATGCCAAGGGTATGGGCGGCCGCGAGCGAGAGAACGGATATGGTGATGGCCGCACCCGCCATGTTGATTGTCGCGCCGAGCGGTATGGAGATGGAGTACATGTCCTCGTTCAGGCGGAGCCTTTTGCAAAGATTGAGATTCACGGGAATATTTGCCGCGCTGCTGCGAGTGAAAAATGCGTAGAGCCCGCTGTCGCGAAGAGTAGCGAATACGAGAGGGTAAGGGTTGACGCGCAGCTTCATGAACACGATGATGGGATTCATAATCAGAGCGACGCAGAAGAAGGCGCCGAGCAGCACGCAGAGAAGATGGGCGTAGCCTATGAGCGCGCCGATGCCGCTGGTGCCGACGGCGTTGGCTACAAGGCCCATGATTCCGAAAGGCGCGAAGTCGATCACCCATTTCACGAGCTGGGTAACGGCTGCCGCCATGTCGTCGAGGAAGCCCTTCGTGTTGTCGGAGCTCACATGAAGAGCCGAGCCGATCAGCACCGCCCATGCGAGTATGGAGATGTAGTTCGCTGACGATAGGGCGTGAATGGGATTATCGACAACGCTCATGATGAGATTGTGCAGGACCTCTATGATGCCCGACGGCGGCGTGATTTTCGTGTCGGTCATTTGGAGGTGGAGCATAGTGGGGAATAGAAACGATGCAAGCACGCCGACGAGCGAGGCGAAAAATGTGCCTATGGCGTACAGCTGAATGACAGGTCTCATCGATCCTGACGTGTCATTGTTTTTCTGCGCCATGGCGTTCGTTACCAGTATGAAGACGAGAATAGGCGCGACTCCCTTCAGCGCCTTGACGAACACATCGCCGAAGACTGAGACGATGGGCACGAGCTGCGGCAGGGAGACCGCGATGATGATTCCGATTATGAGGCCGAGGGCGATGAGCTTTATCAGCGCCGTTTCCTCATATTTCTTTACAAGGATGCTAAGCAAAAAAATCATTCCTTCCTTTTTATAAAAATTACAATTTTTAATTATATAGCAAAATTTATTCAACGGCAATAAAAATCCCCGCGGAGTGCGGGGATTTTTGCTTGGGTAAATGGCGGGGCGAATTGCAACGGCAAATCGGGCAGTCGTGGAAAAATATTGCTGTCAATCAGCATTTCCTATAGCCGCTATGTATTTGCCGAGGTTTGTTTCAAAATTCACTCCGTAGCGGATGTCGGTGCCGGCTTTTGCCGTCCACTCTATGCTCACCGACGTGAAGTCCACGGCTATGCGCACGGCCTCGCTCACGGTCTTGCCGGCTGCCAGTGCCCCGACCAGCGCGCTGCCGAACACGTCGCCCGTGCCGTGATAGCTGCCGGGCACATTCTCGCCGAGTATGTAGTCAGCCTTTCGCGAGGCGACGTCGTATGCCGCGGCTCCGAGCTGGAGCTCATCGAAAGCGACGCCTGTCAGCACGATGCTCTTCGCGGAGGGGACAGCGTCGGCGAGGCGCGAGAGAAGGCCGTCCACGTAATCCTTCGTGTATGGCGCCGGGTGGTACGGCTCGCCGAGCATCAGCGTCGCCTCCGTGAAGTTCGGCATGATTAGGTCGGCGGCCGCGCACAGCTCTCGCATTGCCGGCGGGTAGCTCATATCGAAATTGGCGTAAAGTCTGCCGTTGTCTCCCATGACGGGGTCAACGGCTATGACGGTGCCGGGGGATTTTAGGTCGGAGAACAGCGTTTTCATCAGGTCGATTTGCTCAAATGAGCCAAGGTAGCCCGTGTATATCGCATCGAATTTCAAATGAAGCGACTTCCAGTGGCGAACTATCGGCATGATGTCATCGGTGAGGTCTTTAAATGTGAATCCGGTGAATCCGCCCGTGTGGGTCGACAGAACGGCCGTCGGGAGGACGGAGCATTCCGCGCCCGCAGCCGATATGATTGGCAGCGCGACAGTGAGCGAGCATTTCCCTACTCCCGATATATCGTGAACGGCGAGGACTCGTTTTTGTCTTTCCAAATCATTCAATCCCTTCTCCTTTTTATAGTTCATTATTTCACGACGAGCACGGGACATTTTGCCTGCTCGACCACGTACTGGCTGACGCTGCCGAGCAGCACGCCTTTGAGTGCGCCGAGGCCGCGGCTGCCCATGACGACGAGGTCGACCGGGTGATCCTCGAGAAAATCGAGAATCACGACGGCGGGTGAGCCGGTCTCGGAGAATGATTCTTTTTCGACATCGCTTGGCACGGCCTCCAGCGCTCGGTCAAGTATCACGTCGCCCGCTTTCGTCACGGCGTCGAGAATAGCGTCCGTCAGGCACGCGTTTATGGCGAGCTGGTTGATGTTGGCAACGTAGAGGAACGACAGCTTTGCGCCTGTTGCTTTTGCAAGGTATGATGCCTGCTCTATGGCGCGATCCGAGCTTTCGGAGCCATCGACCGGGACGAGAATGTTTTTGACCATGTGAATTGCCTCCTCATTATATGGAAGATGTACTTTATGCCGACGGGCGCAAAGAACTCCGATTTCAAAGCGGCAGATTATCGCCCGTGAAGCATTGGTAAATTCGACTAAATTCAGTTGTAGTCTATAATTTCCACTGAATAAGTCTCTTTTTTTATTTTAACAAATCAAGGATCACGTCCTTGGGAACTACGCCGACTGAGTGCTTCGTCGGCTTGCCGCCCTTGAACAAAATCAGGGTAGGGATGCTCATGACATTGAATTTTTGAGCCAGCTCCTGATTGTCATCGACATTCACCTTGCCGACCTTGATGCCCGAGACCTCTCCGGCAATCTCATCGACCACAGGCGACATCATTTTGCATGGGCCGCACCATGCCGCCCAGAAATCTATGAGCACGGGCTCCTTCGCTTCAAGCACTTCCTGCTTGAAGTTGTCATCTGTTATAGTGATTGGTTCCATCAATTATCATCCTTTCGTGAATCTATTCCTGATATATTTTACCACACTCAGGCCGGCTTGTGTACCTTCATATGCGGCTTTTGATATTTGGAGCAATCCGCCCGTCGCGTCGCCTGCCGCGAATAATCCCGGAACGTTGGTTGCCATTTCGTTGTCAGTTTTTATGCTGTTGTTTTGGATGAGCGCCCCGACCTTTCGGGCTAGCTCGGTGCTGCCCGCCGTGCCGATTGCCACGAATATGCCAGAAAGCTCTATCTCTTTCCCGTTCGCAAGCCTTACCCCGTTGACGCGGTCACTGCCGATGATTGATGAGATTTTTTCGGCGTGAGTCTCGTATTCGGGCGGGAGGGATTGCGCAGGGGGCTCCCCGTTTGTCAGGAGGATAACTTTTTGGGCGACGTGGGAGAGAGCGGCCGCCTCGCTAAGTGCATACTCGCCTGCGCCGATGACCGCGACGACTTTCTGACGATAGAAGAACGCGTCGCACACGGCGCAGTGGCTGACACCTCGTCCCTCGAGGTCGGCCAGATTTTTTATTTGCGGCGATTTGTGCGAGGCTCCTGTCGCGAGCACGACGGAATGAGCCTCGTATTTCTCTTTCCCTGACGAAACGACAAAGCCGGTCATGGCGTCGTTCATCAAAAGACCCATCACCTCATCCTCGATGATGTGGATGCCAAGACGCCGAGCGTTTGACAGACCGTTTTCATATAGCTCCGTTCCGCTTATGACATCGGGGAAGCCATAATAATTTTCAATGCGCGTGGCATTTTTAAGTGCGCCGATGCCGCTATGTATCACGGTGATGTCCAGTCCGGCGCGTTTTGCATATGTGGCGGCGGATATGCCCGCGGGGCCGGCGCCGATCACGATGACATCATTCATAAAAATTCACCTCGCTGCGAATGTTATCATGGTTCGTTGTCGATTACATGAAAAAAGGGGCTGTCAATGCGACAGCCCCCCGATATAAAATTTTTACACGATTCCGAATAAATGAGCGACTGAGTAGGCGAGAGTGCCGCCGACGAGCGGGGCGAAAACCGGAACCCATGCGTAGCCCATGTCAAAGTCGGCCTTGTATTTGCCCATTGGCATGAGAGCGTGGGCAATGCGCGGGCCCAAGTCGCGGGCAGCGTTCATCGCGTAGCCGGTAGGGCCGCCGAGCGAGAGGCCGAGTGCCCAGATGAGGAGACCGACGCAGTACTGGCCAAATCCGGGAACCATCGGGCCGTTCGGTTTCGCGAAAATCATCCATATGACAAACATCAGGAAAAATGTAGCTATGACCTCGGTGATGAATGCCGCCGGGATATTGCGGATGGCCGGGGCGGTGCAGAAAACGCCGCGCTTTCTCGGGCCGTCCTCGGGCGAGTCGTCTGTCGCGAGGAAGTGGGGCATGTAGGCGAGATAGACTATGATGCCGCCGAGCACGCCGCCAGCGATTTGCACGAGCGAGGTCATGAAAAATTGCTGCATTGTATATACTCCGGCAAACGTTTTCGCGAGAGTGACGGACGGATTGAGATCGGCCTGCGGCGCGCCAAGCGCGATGGAGGTGTATACTCCGAGGAGCACGGCGAAGCACCAGCCCGCCGTCGTGCATATCCATCCGCCGCCAGAGCCGCAAGTCTTGTTGAGAGCCATGTTGGCATTCACGCCGCATCCGAACACTATAAGCACGGCCGTGCCGATAAATTCACCCAGCAAATTATCCATTTTATTAACCTTCTTTCAATTAATTATTCCTCGTCGAGCCAGTGCATCGAGTGCTCGACGGCCTTCCTCCAGCCCTTGTAATATTTGTCCGCTTCATCGCGGCTCATTTTCGGCTCAAAGCGAAGGTCGAGATCCCAGCTCTTCTTCAGGTCTTCCTTCGTTGCCCACACGCCGGTGGCAAGTCCGGCGAGGTAAGCCGCGCCGAGTGCGGTCGTCTCGATGACCTGCGGGCGATCGACAGGCACGCCCAAGAGGTCGGCCTGGAACTGCATGAGAAGATTGTTCGCGCACGCTCCGCCGTCGACCTTGAGGGACGCAAGCTTTATATCGGAGTCGGCCTCCATCGCGGAGAGCACATCGCGAGTCTGATATGCCATTGAGTCGAGCGTGGCCCTCACGATATGGGCTTTCGTGGTGCCGCGAGTGATGCCGATGATAGTGCCGCGGGCATTCATGTCCCAGTACGGCGCACCCAGTCCGACAAACGCGGGCACGAGATACACGCCGCCGGAGTCGGGGACTCGCTTCGCTATCCACTCGGAGTCCGGGGCGGCGTCGATGACCTTCAGTCCGTCGCGCAGCCACTGTATGGCAGAGCCTGCCACAAAGATGGAGCCCTCCAGCGCATACTCAACCTTGCCGTCGAGTCCCCACGCGATTGTAGTGACCAGGCCGTTCTTTGAGGCGTGGATTTTAGTCCCCGTGTTCATCAGCATGAAGCAGCCTGTGCCGTATGTGTTCTTTGCCTCGCCCGGCTCAAAGCAGTTCTGCCCGAAAAGCGCGGCCTGCTGGTCGCCAGCCGCGCCGGCGATTTTGATTGAGCCGCCCAAAATGGAGGGGAGAGTCTCGCCGTAGATGCAGCTTGATGGCTTTACCTCCGGCAGCATCGACTTTGGCACGGTCAGATGGGCGAGCAGGGAGTCATCCCATTTCAAATCTTTTATGTTGTACATCAATGTGCGTGACGCGTTTGAGTAGTCGGTCACATGCGCCTTGCCGCCGGTGAGCTTCCATATCAGCCAGCAGTCAATCGTGCCGAAGAGCAGTTCGCCCTTCTCCGCTTTTGTTCGCGCCCCTTCGACATGGTCGAGAATCCATTTGACCTTGGTGCCGGAAAAATACGCGTCAATCAAAAGACCCGTTTTTTCCTTGAACTCATCCACGAGACCTTGGCGTTTCAGATCCTCGCATATCTCGGCTGTCTGCCTCGACTGCCATACGATGGCGTTATACACCGGGCGGCCTGTCGCCTTGTCCCACACCACGGTTGTCTCGCGCTGATTTGTGATGCCGATTGCCGATATGTCGCTTGCGACGAGCTTTGCCTTTTCCAGAGCTTCCTTCATCACCTGCACCATCGAGCTCCAAATTTCCTCGGCGTCGTGCTCCACCCAGCCCGGCTCGGGGAAATGCTGCGTGAACTCCTTTTGAGACACGCCCACGATATGAGAGTCGTCATCGAAGATGATTGCCCTGTTGCTGGTAGTCCCCGCGTCGAGCGCCATAACGTACTTTGCCATTTGTATTGCCCCCTTCAAATGTATTTTGTATGCAAAGCCTCTTTAATTATAGTTTCTTGCATAAAAATTATCAACAGGGAAAAGGATTTTTTGAGGCGGCATAAAACAAGTCTCATTTTATTCGACGGTTCCTGATAATGATGTTGCATTGCCTATGGCTTTGAAAGATGATATAATTGCATGGATTTTCGTTTTTATCCGAATTGAACGCGCGCCCCAATGAAATTTCAACACTAAGTGTCACGTCTCGTTCAGATGCATAATAATTATTATTGATATGAACGAGACGATGCAATGGAGGCGCGATAGCAATGCGTAAAAAGTTTCATTTTATTATTGTTGGGAGAGAGAAAAATGGCAGAGGAAGGGTGCAATTTTGATTGCGGCTCATGCGGTGAGAATTGCAGCGACAGGAAAAATCCGCAGAGCTTCATGGAGAAGCCGCATGAATTGAGCGACGTGAAGCATGTCATTGCCGTGATGAGCGGAAAGGGCGGCGTCGGAAAGTCGCTCGTGACAGCGCTTTCCGCCGTTCTGATGAGCAGGGCGGGATTCCATGTCGGAATACTCGATGCCGACGTGACGGGGCCTTCGATACCAAAGATGTTTGGTGTCAAAGGCTCAATCCGCGGCGACGAGTCGGGGGCATATCCGCTGCCGAGCGACGGCGGCATCGACATCATGTCGATGAATCTCATGCTGCCGCATGACACCGACCCTGTCATCTGGCGAGGGCCTATCATATCCGGAGTCGTAAAGCAATTTTGGTCCGACATAATATGGCATGACATTGATTATCTTTTTGTTGATATGCCGCCGGGGACGGGAGATGTTCCGCTGACAGTGTTCCAGTCGCTGCCCGTCGATGGCATATTGGTCGTGACGAGCCCGCAGGATCTCGTCGCGATGATCGTAAAGAAGGCTGTGAACATGGCGGGGATGATGAATGTCCCCGTGCTCGGCATCATAGAGAATATGTCATATTTCGTTTGCCCGGACTGCGGCAAGGAGCATCATGTGTTCGGAGAAAGCCATCTGCCGTCTATCGCCGCCCAGTGCAATATCCCCGTTCTCGGGCATATACCTATAGACCCCGGGATAGCGAAAGCATCCGATGAAGGAAAAATCGAGGTAATAGAGGGGCATTTCCTTGATTCGATGGTTGAGGCGTTGAAGGGTCTGCTGTCAAAGAATTAACTTTAATAAATATTTATATAAAATTTAGGGGGAAATACTACATGAAGTTTCAGGAGATTATTCTGGCCCTGCAAAAGTTTTGGTCAGACAAGGGGTGCATCCTCTCTGAGCCGTATG
>JAFTAB010000071.1 GCA_017458745.1 Schwartzia sp. (in: firmicutes)
CATGAAAGTGCCGTAATCGACCGTCTCGATTGCCTGCTCCTCAATGTACGGCTTCGCGAGGTAATTGAAAAAGAGAATGACGAGAATCGCGACGAGATAGTAAAAAATGAGCGGCCTCTTGGGCGACTCAACTTCCTTCATGTAATTCACTCCTATATAAAATGAGACTTATCCATTAGAAGTCACTATTTTATTTTTTATTATAGTCATTTTTGTGAAAAAAAGAAAAAAATGAAGGGCGCAGCGAAACGCCCTTAAAATTAGCAGCCGTGCAAAATAATCGCCATATCATGCGCGGTTACTTATATAGTGTCATTGAGCGGCGACCATTTGAATTTATGGCTTTTCGTCTCGTAGTCATCGTATGAGCCGTTGTTTGGAAACTCCAAGACTATTGGCGTGCCTCCGTCGCCCGTCATCATGACGTGAATGGATTCTCCGCTGTTTATCTCGCTTGCCGGAAATTCGATCACGACGCCGACCTTGCTGAGTGTCTTTGACGGGATGATGTCATAGTCCTGCGCCTTTTGGAGCGGCGCGTATCTGACAGACGAGGGCGTGAGCGTCTTGCCGACCTGCATCACGCGTATCTCAGACGCAAGAAAAGCGTCCCTCTGAAAATTGCGGACGGTAAAAAGCAGCCTTAATTGATACGTCTCGCCCGCCTCGTCGATAGCCGCGAAGCTCAGATGGCGGCTGTCTCTCCCCTGCGCCATCTGCTCGCTGACGACATGGGCATACGGCGTGAGCCAGTACCCTATGACCTCCGTCCTCTCGTCGCCCGCCAAGAAATGGCCGTCAACGTCGACGCTGTCCGACGAAAAAAATGCAAAATTCACCTTTTTGTTTTTCACGAGATGATTGCCTTCTATCTTCGCCTCGCTTATCTGCTCAGCGGTCAGCGGCGACGCGGCAAAAGCCGGCAACGCGGACATCATGACAGCCGCCAGCACAGCGCAAGCACTTTTTGAAAATCTCATAACATTTTCCCTCCCGATAGAATTGAAATTAATCTTCGACCAAAAATTTACTAAAGGCAGCATCTAATAACTCCTTCCGTCACGCCTACGGCGTGCCCGTGACAGTCCACTGGACTGTCACGCCCTACAAAATGAACGCCCTGAAAGCGACATTTCCCAATTTCATTCCCTTATCCGTCAATCTCAAAAATCCATTTTCTTCTGTCAGCAGCCCATTGTCTTTAAGATTTTTAATGGCGTCGCCGTAAATTTTCTCGATCGGCTCACCGAATTTTCCGGCAAACGCCTCTTTCTCTATTCCCTGCGCCATGCGCAGAGCGAGAAAGCAATATTCCTCCATCGCGTTTTTCCTCGTCGGCTGCTCGGACAGCGTCGCTGGCAGCTCGCCGCGACCAATCGTCTCGATATATTTCGCGGCGTCACGCACGTTGGTGTATCGCCGCCCATCCCAGTAGGAGGCCGCCGCCGCGCCCACGCCGATATACGGCGTGTCGCTCCAGTAGCCGATATTATGGCGGCTCTCAAAGCCCTCACGCGCGAAATTGGAAATCTCGTATCGTGCGAAACCATACGGGGGGAGCTTTCCCGTGAGGTAGTCATACATCTCCTCGCTCTCCTCCTCCGTCGGCAAAACCAGCTCGCCCGATTCCGCCATCGCCGAGAAAGGCGTGCCGTCCTCTATAGTGAGCCCATAGACGGATATATGATTCACCGCCAAGTCCATCGCCGAGCCGACGCTCCATATCACATCGTCGAGCGTCTGACCGGGCAGCCCGTACATGAGGTCGAGGCTCACATTCACGATGCCGGCCGCCCGCGCCCACTTCACCGCGTCGCGCGTGTCCCGCGCGGTGTGAATACGACCGATGCGCCTCAATATGCTGTCATTAAATTCCTGCGCGCCTATCGAGAGGCGCGTGACCCCCAGCGTCTCAAGAGCCGTCATATACTCCAAATCGACTGTCGCGGGGTTCGCCTCGACCGTGATTTCCGCGTCGGCCGCAATGCGAAATGACGACCTCGCCGCTTGGAGCACGAGCGAAAGCAGCCGTATCGGCAGAGCGGTCGGGGTGCCGCCCCCGACGTAGAGCGTGGCCGCCTCCCCCTCCGCCGCGATTCGCCCCCGCGCGGCCATTTCATTTATCAGCGCGTCAACGTACGGCTCCATCATCTCGTCCTTGCCTGCGAGAGAGTAGAAATCGCAATAGCCACACTTTCGCCTGCAAAACGGGATATGAATATACACTCCGTAATTCATGGATTATGCCACCCCCGCCGAAGCCATGTCATGCCTGCCCTCAATCAAATCCCATCATCAATGTATCTTCAGCACCGCCATGAACGCCTCCTGCGGTATCTCGACGCTGCCCACAGCTTTCATTCGCTTCTTGCCTTCCTTCTGCTTTTCAAGCAGCTTTCTCTTTCGCGATATATCGCCGCCATAACATTTGGCGATAACGTCCTTGCGGTATGCCCTGACATTCTCCCGCGCGACAATCTTGCTGCCCACAGCCGCCTGAATCGGGATCTCAAACATCTGGCGCGGTATCAGCTCACGCAGCTTGGCGGCGAGCTCGCGCCCCCGCCTCGGGGCCTGCTCGGAAAACACTATCGTCGAGAGCGCATCGACAGGGTCGCCGTTTAGCAGTATATCGAGCTTCACCAGCTTCGACGGGCGATAGTCCGACAGCTCGTAGTCGAGCGACGCATAGCCGCGGGTCGTCGACTTCAGCTCGTCAAAATAATCATAGATAATCTCCGAGAGCGGCATATGATAGACGAGCATCACGCGGTTCACGTCGAGGTAATCCATGCTGCTGTACTCGCCGCGCTTCTCCTGCGACACCTGCATCACCGCGCCCACGTAGTCATTCGGCACGATGATCGTCGCCTTGACATACGGCTCCTCTATGAAGTCGATTTTCTGCGGCGGCGGCAGCTTCGCGGGATTATCTACGGGCACCATCTCGCCGTCGGTACGATGAACATGATATATGACGCTCGGCGCGGTCGTGATAAGCTCCAGATGATACTCGCGCTCAAGGCGCTCCTGAATGACGTCCATGTGCAGCAGCCCAAGGAAGCCGCATCGGAACCCGAATCCGAGCGCGACCGACGTCTCAGGCTCAAACACGAGAGCCGCGTCATTGAGCTGGAGCTTTTCGAGTGCCTCCTTCAGATTGTCAAAATCGCCGCTGTCAACGGGATAAAGCCCGCAGTAAACCATCGGCGTCACCCCCCTGTAGCCGGGGAGTGCCTCGGGCGCGGGATTCTTTTCAGACGTTATTGTGTCGCCCACTCGCACGTCGCGCACATTTTTCAGGCTGCCCGCGACGAAGCCGACATCACCCGCGGAGAGCGAGCCGACCTCGACAGGCGCGGGACGAAAGCACCCGACATCCGTCACCTCGAAAGTCTTCTGCGTCGCCATCATGCGTAGCGCGTCGCCCTTGCGGATGTGGCCGTCCATCAGCCTCACATGAGCGATGACTCCCTTGTATGAATCAAAATAAGAATCAAAAATCAAAGCCCGAAGCGGCTTTTTATCGTCGCCCGTCGGCTCGGGCACCCGCTCAACGATTGCCTCCAGAATCTCGTCAATTCCCTCGCCCGTCTTGGCGGAGCATAGGATAGCGTCCGACGCGTCAAGGCCGATCACTTCCTCTATCTCCCGCTTCACCTTGTCGGGATCCGCGCTCGGCAAATCTATTTTATTTATGACCGGCACAATCTCCAAATCATGCTCCAGCGCGAGATAAACATTCGCGAGGGTCTGCGCCTCCACCCCCTGAGCCGCATCGACGACGAGCAGCGCGCCCTCGCACGCGGCCAAGCTGCGCGAGACCTCATAATTAAAATCGACATGCCCCGGCGTGTCGATGAGATTCAGCTCATACTGCTCGCCGTTCTTTGAGTCGTACAGCAGCCTCACCGTCTGCGCCTTTATCGTGATGCCGCGCTCACGCTCCAGCTCCATCGAGTCAAGCACCTGATCCTCCATCTCTCGGGACGAGAGCGTGCCGGTGCGCTCGATGAGCCTGTCCGCGATTGTCGATTTGCCATGGTCGATATGCGCGATAATAGAAAAATTTCTTATATGCGATTGATCCATCGAAATACAATCCCCTCATGCTGAATAAAAATATCTAATAGTATATCATAACGGATTGATTCACAAAAGATAATCAAAACAAAAATAACTATTGCTTTTTGAATTGCTCCATGCTAAAATAATGCGGTGACAATCGAAAGGGGGGTGAAGCATTTGCCAAATATCAAATCATCAATCAAGAGCGTACGTAAAGATGAACAGCGCCACGCGAAAAATGTAGCCATAAAGACGGCCATCAAAAAAGCCAGCCGCAAAGTCTCCGACGCTGTATCGGAGGGCAACGCTGACGAGGCGAAGACCCTCCTCGATGCCGCGTACAAGACAATCGACAAGGCTGCAAAGAGAAACGTAATCCACAAAAACAATGCGGCTCGCAAGAAATCGCATCTCGCAGAAAAAGTCAACTCGCTGGCGAAATAATAGCATCACCGCGAATAAAAAACACTCATCGCTTTTTGCGATGAGTGTTTTTTTATTCAATAATAATTGATAAAATGCGACTTATTCAGTGTAGGTTTTATGCCCCCACTGAATCTAGTCGAATTTACCCGTCAGCCTCTGATAAACTGCCGCAGATTATGAGCAACAAAAAAGGACTCCGAGGAGTCCTTAATAATCGTGGTGCTCAAACAGCGACTCGAACGCTGGACCCCCACCATGTGACGATGGTGCTCTAACCAACTGAGCTATTTGAGCAAAAATTATAAAAGGCTGGCCGATGATGCCAGCCATTTTTTCGTGGTGCGCTGTGCAGAAATCGAATCTGCGACCCCCACCATGTCAAGGTGATACTCTAACCAACTGAGCTAACAGCGCGTTCATCATTGTCATTCACAACATAAGATATTATACACGATTGAAAATAAATATGCAAGAGAAAAATAAAAATATTTTGGGCGGCTCGCCCGAAAAAAAGAGCCCCTCCGCTTTCTTGCGGAGAGGCACCTTTTATCCATTGCTAATGGGTAAACTCGACTAAATTCAGTGGGAGTCTAAAACTCCCACTGAATAAGTCTCATTTTATGATTTTTTGTTGAACACGTAGCCATTCGGATTGATGCCGCCTATCTCGGTGTAGGAGCGTATCGCCTTGTTGCGGTTGCGCGACTTGTTCAGCCAGCTCATCGCCTTGAACTGCGTCCTCTTGAAAATCGGCTTCAGCTCCTCCAGCAGCTTTGAGCCCTCAGGCGTGCCCTTGAAGTCATCGACCTCAAGCTTATCTATGCGCTCGAATATCACCAGACTTTGGCGTATGACCTCCATCGCCATGTCCACATCGTCAGCATCGAAAAATTTGTCCGTCTCCTTTATGAGCATCAGGAATTTTTCCCAAAGCGCTTTTGCCGACTCAGAATCACGAGGCGTCATTTTGCTTTCCCTTCTCCTTGCGGGCCTTCACCATCGCCTGCGCCCATGCGTCGCGCAGCTCCGTCACGATATTCTTTGCCTCGTCGAGCTGTGCAAGGTCGCCCTTCATGTTCGACTCCACCAGCCTGTCGTAGACGTAGTTGTAAAGCGGCATCAGCTGATGCGATATTTCATATTCCATGTTGAGGGTAACGCGGAACTCAGTGATGATATTTTGAGCTTTTTGCAGCGCCGTGTTTGCCTCTTCAATCTTCTTGTTCTCGAGAGCCTCTCTGCCCTCGGCCATAAAGCGAAGCGCACCGTTGTAAAGCATCAGCGTCAGCGCCTCCGGCGTCGCCGTCAGGATTTGCTGTCTCTTGTATGCCTCCGCTGCACTGTTTACCATTTGCTCATCCTCCCAGTCACTGTGATCCTGCGCCAAATATTGTGGAATAAACCGAATTCATCTGCGATACATAATTTTCAAGGGCATCATATTTGCTATACAGCATGGACTGATAGCTCGACATCTTGTCCTCGTAGTCGGTCATCTTATTGAGGAGGCTGGTAATCGCCTTGCCCAGCGTGGACTGGTCATCGGTGTCGGAGTCGATGCCCGCGTATTCCTTGATCTGGCTTATGCCCTCGGTCACCGCGTCATAGTACAGGCGATTGATGATACCGCGATTATTGTAGTCATCAGTCTTCATGTAGCTCTGGCGCTTGTTCACGTCAGCATCAGTGTAGGTGTCCTGATCGGACGCGAATATCTGATACACGCAGTCCGGGTCAGCGGCAAGCGCTTTCTTCAGCTTGTCCTCATCAAGGGTCAGATGACCTTTAGTATCAGACGATGTGATGCCAATCGCCGACGCAGAGTTATAGCTGCTGTCAACGCTCAGCACGGGCGTCGATATAGCGGTGCGCATATTGCTGATGAGCTTCTGAAGAATATTGCTGTGATAGAGCAATCCCGCCTTTACCTTGTCATTCCACTTCTCTATCTGCTCGTCGGTCATGTCGGCCTGCTCCGACTTGGTCAGCGGCTCGTAGTCAGAGTGGCTGTCGCTGTTCCATGTGCTCGTGCGATACTTGGTGTTGAGATCGTCAAGCACCGCATTGTAATCATCGACAAATTTCTTGACAGTCTCAATGATTTTATCAGTGTCCTGGGTGACAGTGATGCGAGCAGGATTCTCATCGTTCTTATTGATTCCTATGAGATTATACGTCACCCCGGAGACAGTGAGCTTGTTATTCTGCATGTTCTTGTACGTCTTGCCGTCAATGACAGCCTCCGCATCCGTCCCCGCCGTCACGTTCTCGGTGCCCGCGGCGAAGGCGCTGATTGCCGAAAGCTCGCCATTTGCGGACGACTTAAGATTCAAATTATTGAACAGCGTCGAAGCGAAATCATATACGTCCCCTCTGTTGCCTTCCTCAGGGTTTTCCGTCGCCGCAGCCATTGTGAGGGAGATTGTATTGTCCGCGCCTCCCTCGCTGTTATACATCGTGAAGGTGTCGGTCGTGGCATCATAACTCGCCGTGACGCTGGTCCCCAGCTTATTGATGTTAGAAGCGAGGTCGTTGAATGACTTGCCCCCTGCCAGCTCGGCAAAAGTATAGGAGATTGTGTTGCTTAGTTTTTCCTCATCTGAGAGAGCGGTCGTTGAGTCATTCAGCGTGAAGCTGATTGCAATATCATCCCCATCGACAATATGCTCTGTATCGTCTGCTGACAATTTGTACTTATATTTGCCATCCTCCGTAGCCTCAAGGCTGTAAAAGACACTGTCCGCAAGCTTCATGCTCGAATCCGAGTTGGTATTCGCCCGCTTGATTCCGGACTCGTCCGTCAAAAGATAAGCATTAGAGCCAAGCGAATTGACCTTGACCGTGTGCGACATGGCGACAGCGTCGCCATTGGCAGTCGCAGTGACCGTCTTGTCATCGCTCGTGTTGGCGCTCATCGCGTTCAGCGTGGACTTCATCTTGTAGCTTGACAAAGTGGTGTACTTGAAGGTGTTGAGACTGCTGTAGAGGTCGGCGTAGATTTCCTTCTCCCACGCCTGCTTTGTCTCCTTCTTGTACATCTTGTCATAGTTGCTCTGCATTGAAAGCATTCCGGCCTTCACCATAGACTCGATATCGAGACCGGATCCGCTGAGACCGTATATACCGTTGACTCCCATGATTAACCCTCCTTGTAGCCTGTCATGCGTTCCTGTCTAGGAACGCTCCAATCCATTCCTTTGCCTTGATCATGTTCTTTACCATTTCCTCGGGCGGGAACTCCTTTATGACCTCATCGGTGGTCTTGTCAATCATGGCGACCGACATAACATCGACCTCTTTGTGATACTGGAACTTGAGGTCGCAGTTGATCTTGTTCATGAGATCGTTGAGTTCCTTGGTCATGAGGCTGACGGACTTCTCGTCCATCGGCTCCTCCGGCTTCTTTTCCTTCGCCTCCGCCTGCTGTGATGGCACGTCATTGACAGACGGCCTTTTCAGTGCCTCATTCACAGGCGATTTAGCCGCGTTCTGGATCGAGGCCACACCCTGCTCGCCGCTTGATTTGCTCGCCTGCTGGCTAGCCGTGACAGCGGCAGTACTGCCGGCCGCTGCGCCTGATGCCCCCGCCGACTCAGCGGCTCCCTTGACGATGGCAGCAGACATGACATCCTGTACTCTCCCAATCATTTTTAATCCCTCCATAGAATAATG
>JAFTAB010000013.1 GCA_017458745.1 Schwartzia sp. (in: firmicutes)
AAGCTTTTTGAAAGGGTGCAGAAGAGAATGGAAGCAAACAAGAACAGGAACGGCGGAAGGCAGAAGGCAAAAGTCCCGTACCTCCTCTCAGGGTATGTGTATTGCGACGTTTGCGGCGGCGCAATGTCAGGCAGCGCGACGACGAACACGAAGGGCATCCGCACTAGGTATTATCGGTGCAATACTTCCATGCGCCAAGGGAAGGTCGTTTGCGCGAATCGGGGCATAAACGCCGACGATCTTGAGAAGGCCGTGCTCGACACGATCCGCGGCGTCCTCTATGACGAGGGCGTGCTGGAGACGCTTGTCGAGAAGGTGCAAGTCGAGTACGCGGAGCTGCAAAAGAGCGAGACGGATTCCGTGGCCGTCATGAAGGAAGCCCGGGACAAAGCGCGAAAGGCCATGGATAACTTTTATGATCGGATTCGCGAGGGCGACCATTTCGACGAAATCGACGAGGCGGAGTTTCAGCGGACGAAGGATGCCTTCCGCGCGGCCGAGCACAATCTAAGGCAGATTGAAACGAAAGGCCACCTCCCGAAGGTTCCGCCCGCGAAAATCCGTGAATACATTCAAACAACTTTCGGCGAATTGGTAAACGAAAAGAGCACGGCGAATTACCGTGCCCTTCTCGAAAATCTTATCGACTCTGTGCGAGTCAACCTTTCAACCGTGACAGTCAAGTTGAAAGTGCGATACTCTTGGTGCGCCCGGGGGGATTCGAACCCTCGACCCACGGCTTAGAAGGCCGTTGCTCTATCCAGCTGAGCTACGGGTGCATTTATACAGAAAAGCACCAAGCAAGGCAAGAAGCTCGGTGCAAGAATGCCCATGGTCGGGACAACAGGATTTGAACCTGCGACCCCCTCGTCCCAAGCGAGGTGCGCTACCAAACTGCGCTATGTCCCGAGAGCCATGCTAGTAATTATAACGATTTCACGGCAATATGTCAATCGTTTTTATTTTGGGAGCTGCTCACAATGTGTCGGCTTTTTTGTGCATTTGCCGGATCAGCTCTATAGCTCCTCTGCCCAGCTGAATCTCACGAGAAATTTCCGTGGGCGTCTTGCCCTCGTCCAGCATCTCACGGACTCTCATTGCTGCCGATGATGATTCGACCTGAAGAGCATGAGCAACTCGCTCAGACTCCGCGCTTTCCTCATGCTCCTCCTCTGTCTCATCCTCAAATTCTATCTCAGGCAATAGCTCCTCGTCCTCAGGCTCATCCTCCTGCTCCTGCATGTACTCGCCGTCATCATCCGAGTAACTCATATCCGAGTCATCATAATAATCATCTGCATCATTATTCGACGCTTCATCATCAATCTCGTCGTATGACTCCTGCTCATAGGTGGCCTGACTCATATCAACGGGAGCATACCCTTCCACGACAGGCGCATACATGGGCTCAAATTCAGCCGCCTCGCCGTAATCCTCCTCGTCTTCCTCGTACAGCTCTTCCTGCCCGTCGTCAGCTATGTATTCCTGCTCATAATATGTGTCGTCCGGCTCTTTATAGTCATCATTCCTCGGCTCATACGTCAGCTCAAAATTTTCCGGTGCCACGACATCAGGCTCTTCTTCCGGCTTCATTGGCAAATCGACGACATCAGCAACGCTCGGCGAGACTATTACCTCCGGCCCGAGCCGTGGCTCTTCTTTTGGCTTCTCAGGGAGCTTATCAGCCGGCAGCAGATCAGGCAAAGCATAAGTCTTCGGCTCCACCCGCTTTCGAGCAGTCGAATTGGTCGGCACCCTGTAACCGGATGCCGACCAATCATCATTCCCTTGATTTTCAGTTTTATCAAGCGTCTCATTGAGCAAATTTCCAAAATCATCATTCTGGGGCGCTGTCGTTTTGACGCTTTCTATCTCGTGCGCCGCCATCATGATCGCCGCAGATTTCTCCAGCGTCCTCGCGGCCGTCATCTGCTCGTCGAGTTTCCTTGACTTTTCGTCGGCCTCCCTTACCAGCCTTTCCAGCCTCTCAGTATGCGCCTCCATCCTCGCGATTATCTGATCGGCAGAATTTTCCATCTGGCGGCGCAGCTTGTCAGTTGCTTCTTCAGCCTCCCTCGGCTTTGATTTTTCCGAATCGGGCAAAATCTGATGACGCAGAATGACATAAACAAGAGCACCCAGTATAATCAAAAGTCCTATTATTTCCGTTGTCATTCCTCCGTCCTGCTAATGAATTATCCTGCAATAAAATTAAAAAGAAATATCAATATTGTGCCCGCGAAACATATCAAGCGATACTTTCTCGGACTCATCATCCTCATCTTCCTCTTTTTTATTGCGGCGTCTGCCTCTGTACTGCTGATTTCCCCTGCCATTCGGGTCGTCCTTTTTGATTTTGCCGTCCTCGGTCTGGTCGCGTTTTTGGACCTGCTCCATGCGCATCTGCGACTCCGCCTCGCTCTTCAGCATAGCAAAATCCTGCGCCACATTTGTCTGATGGTTGAGATTATGCTGCACCTGTGATGCCTCATTTGCTCGCGGCACCACCATCTGCAGGCTCATAGGGCTGACATCCATTGCCATTTATCACGCCTCCCATGCGCCTCATTGTATCAATACGGTCCCGATTTCACTTCATCCTCCTCGACGGATAAAGTGCAGTGCTGCTCCTCCGAGAGAATATTTTTCATTACAGAGTTTATTATCACCTTTGTGCCGGGGTAAATCTTTTCATCGACCTTTACTCTGCCCTCACGCATCTCGGCGATTTGATCCTCCATTTCCTTTATCAGCTTCTCGTCACGCTCAATCTGCCCAGCCAGCGGAAATTGCGAGCGGGTCATTTGACTTATTTGCGCCGCTCTCGCCGGCGGCAACTTGGAAATGTCAATTTTCCCAAGCGTGTTAAGTGCCTTTGTCAGCTGCGAGAGCTTCTTCTTTTTCTCGGCGTAGTCCTTGCAAGTCTGCTGATACTTGCGCTGGAGCATCGGATTGACGCCAACGACAAGGCGAGTCGCAACGAAAAGATGATTGCCTATTGTCTTCGCGCGGATTTCCTCGCCCGCAGCAAGGTAACCGCCTGTCACCAGACCTCGCTTGCCCTCCACCGCCACCAGTCTGCCCGCGCGCAAATCCGAATGAAGTGCCACATCGGAAATAATTATAGCGTTGCCTGCTTCAATAGTTGCGTTCTCGGCAAAAGTCGCGGTCACATTCTCCTGAGCCAACACTTTGCCTCGGCTCATGCCATTGACCCCGCCCTTGATGGACACATTGAAGCCATCCACAGTGCCGCCGTTGACCATTCCATTTATGATAATGTCGCCGGTCGCCTTAACGCTGAAGCCGGGCTGCACATTGCCTCCTATTTCCACTGCCCCAACGAAATCTATATTCCCTGTCCCGACTCCCACATCGCCCCTCACAGAAAATTGAGGGTCAACCGTTATTTTATTGTTTGCCTCAACGACCTGTCCATCAATCGCGGCAACGATAATATTTTCATCGACTATATTCGTGTTTTTTCCCGCTGGCACCGGCTTCGGCTTGCCGGGCTTTGGCTTCACGTCGACGCCATATACTGTCTTTCCCATCTCGCCCAAAGTGTGGGGGATACGCTCCGCCAAAACATCACCCTTTTTGACGAGTATGAAAAGATTCATGTTCTTATAGTCGGCTTTATCATATTTATCTTTTGTTGGCTTTCCCTTTTCATTCAGATTAAATTTCTTCTCAATTTTGGCATCGACGCCCTGAACAGGGGGAAGCCCCTTTGCCGCGACAAACTCCGATAAATTATTTTTAAGCGCGCTCTCAATGTTTTTCTCATCAATGCCGTAAACCACGCGCTTATCTTCAAGAGCCTTCTTGATTGACTCAAATGACGGCGCAACGGTATTTGGCTCACGATCCAGCTTGACAGTTGCCGTCATGCCGTCCTTGCTGACCTCTATGTGAAACGCCGCTTCTTTGTATTCAACAGGCTGCACGGCTTCCGTCACCGCATTATCGTTTTCGCCCGGATTGCCCACAGGCGCATCAAAATGGTCGGCAAGGCGGCAAGGTATGCCGTCAGCCGTACGCACGACACGCGCAAGCAGCTCTATATCATAATCAACGACACCATATTCCTTTAGAATTTGGCGCATATCCGAGAGCTCAAAAAGAATCCCTCCATCAAAGTTCGGATAAACAGTGAGGTATACTCCTTCTTCCTTGAACTCAAATAGATAGCCTGCCGACTCGCCTCCTACTGTTGACGCTTTTTGATTCTCCTCCATGATGCACCTCCCAACTTTCTATAACGAGATGAGTAAATGTGCTTTGATGCGCATCAATACATAAATGTCGCTTTGGCACGCGCAAGAAATCCCCTGAGTCGGAATATCGCCTTTGTATGCAACTGACATACCCTTGCCTCCGAGATATGGAGCACAAGACTGATTTCTTTCATCGTAAGCTCTTCATAATAGTAAAGGGCGACGACCTGCCTCTCTTTCTCTTGGAGCCTGTCAATCGCCATCCCAAGCACCTTGCGCATTTCCTCTTTTTCAAGATTCACCGACGGATCAGGCGCACCAGCAGGCATCGGCTTCTCGGACTTTATGAAATCATCAAGCGGAATAACCGTGGCGACGTTTAGCTGGCTGACAATCTTCCCCAAGTCCTCCATGGTCACATCCATCGCTTCAGCTATTTCCTCGTCAGTCGCGCTTCGCCCCAGCTTATTTTCAAGCTCGCCGACCGTCTTTTCAAACGAACGTATACGCTGCCTCAGCGATGTCGGAATCCAATCACGCGAGCGCAGATAATCGAGCATTGCTCCCCTTATGCGCACCCCGGCATAAGTCTCAAATTTATTTGGGCGGTCACTGTCATATCGCTCAATGGCATCCAGCAACCCAAAAAATCCGCTGCTTATCAGATCGTCACGCTCGATATGTGACGGCAAACTTATTGCAACACGTCCCGCAATAATATTTACAAGTGGCAGATAATGCTCGACAAGTTGGTCTCGCACTTCTTTCTCATGGCGAGCATGGTAAGACTGCCAAAGAATAGAGATATCCCTTTCATCCTTTGAAGATTGCATGGATACCACTCACCCTTTCCAGCGTCTTTTGGTTATGCATCTCCCACATGTTTCGCCGTCTCACCGAGCGGCGCAAACGTCGGCGCATCTTCCTCGCTCGCAGATGAGCCTTGATGCGTCTGCTCTTCCGAAAGAGCATTATTAACTGCTTTGCCCTTTTCCTTCTCAATAGGCGCCGACTCAAAGGACATGCCCTCATCGTCATTTTGCTCTGTCTGTCCCTCATCGGTCGAAGCATCCCCTTCATCGGATGCCCCGTTTTCGCCATCGCGGCCGCTCGAACCTTCTTCTGTCCCTTGTTGCTCCTCGCCATCAGGCGAAGTCTCCTCGGACTGCTTCTCTGAATTATCATCATCTCCCGTGATGTCGTTCAGCAAATCCTCGGAGTCCTCCGGCTTGCTCACCCACACATTGCGAAGCTCATCATGCTTCTTGACATAATGCGGCAGCCCAGAGGAACCAAGCCATGTATAAAAAAGCTCCATCACAAGAAATGCGACAACGAAGGCGATAAACGCCCGCGTCACAACCACTTCATGCAGCCGCTCGAACGAATGTCCCGCAAGCATGACTATGAGAGCCGCCATGACGGAGACCACTAATGCCGATGACAATTTGAAAACGAATTCGCCATCGTGAGCACGCAGCTTTGCATATTCGGTGACTTTAGCCGCGTAAATCTCTGCCCTGGTAGGAGTCGCGCTTTTCGACCGCCTCGGCAGATAGGGCTTTGGCCTTATTTCCCCCGTCTCCGGGTCTACCTCGACAAGAGATGGCTTGCCATCTTCCTTATCACCGGCACTGTCTTTTTTCTCACTCTCGTCATTTGATTCATCTGACTTTAAAACATCAGAATCATTTCCAGCTTCCTCAGCATCATCGCTTTCTTTGGCTTTCGGGGGCTTTCCATCCACCGGCTTTTGAGGGGGCGCGTCATCATTTTCATCGCCCGTTTTTGATTTAACCGTATCGCCGGACATGGTCACGCGATCCACATCATCAGCCTGAAATTCCTTGAATTCATCATTCATAGATTCATTGCCATTATTGGCATCATCATTATTGTCTTTATTGTTGTCGGGAAGTCTATTTGTATCGTCCACTTAGATTTCCTTCTCGCCTTTTACCATGGTCTTCACGGTATAGACCCCATTCTCGAGGTTAATCTGCACCGTGCGGCCATAATTTTCCCCCGTGTCTTCAGCTATAACAGGTATCTTCATATCTTTCAGAAGTGCCTTGACAGCCTCTGCGTTCCGTGCCCCAACGCGCATAATATCAGTCGCCTTGGCAAACGCAAACATCTGGGCTCCGCCAGCCATCTTCGCAACGAGTTTGCTCCTGTTCGCTCCTAGAGCAAGCACATCCTTCAGCAGAAGCGGCACACCAGTGTCAGCGAATTTCGCCGGATTTTCACTGGAGCGCGATTGCGTGCTGTCCGGGAGCATTATATGAAGCAGCCCTCCGACCTTGCTCACTGGATCGTACAGTGACACGCCAATGCAGGAGCCAAGACCGTAGCTGATGATTATCGAAGGGGCGCGACCGACTTTATAATCGGCCATCCCGACTTTAATCAATTCTGCCATATCACTCAACTCCCCATTCCAACGGCAGCAAGTATAGTATCAAGCGAGCCCGGATCCGGTACAAGGAAGAAATGTCCCTTAATATCTCCCTCATCCGCATCGAACTGCGTCTCTATGACAAGGGCATGGTCGCCCATCTGCCCAAGCTGAATAAGAACAACATTCAGTATCGCGCCCGCCATGTCAACCGCGAGCGCAGGTATGGACGGCAGGAGCGACAGCTTCGTCAAATTGAACAAAGCATTAAGATAAGCTCCCGCCAAAATATTGCCTATCTCCATAAGAGCCGACTCGTCCATGAAATCAAGATTCTGAGTGTCGCCGCGTTTTTTGCCCATCAGCATATCCACAAGCAAAAACGCGCTGTCGGCTGGCAACAGAAACAGGATATTGCCGGGCGCAGATCCGTAGACGCGCAGGAAAACGCCGACCACGACAGCCTCCGGGCCGCCGACCATATCAGGAACCTCGCCAAGAGGCACTATTGATACCTTAGGCACATTCATATCTATACGGTGATTGATAATTTGCGACAGGGCAGTGGCCGAATTGCCAGCGCCGACATTTCCGATTTCTCGCAGCGCATCCATTTGCACCGGCGATAGCTCGAGTATATCATCCGACATATTCTGTCCTCTCCTTTAATTATTTTACCTCATCGGAAATGCCGATGATCTCTTCAAGATTGAGCATGATAATGAGGCGATCGTTCTCCTTGCCAATTCCTCGAATAAAACGATTGCTCTCGTTATCTACGACCTTTGACGCGTCCACGTGCTCAGCGTCAAGCGTTATAACTTCCGTGACGGCATCGACAATCATTCCGACTTCAATGTCATCGCTCTTCACAACAATGATTCTCGTGTCATCGGTATACTCCGTGTCCTGAAGCCCAAGACGATCCTTCAAGTCAATGACCGGCAGAATGCTGCCGCGCAAATTGATAACGCCCTTTATATAGCCAAGCGCGAAAGGCACTCGCGTTATATCAGTCAGGCCTTTGATTTCCCTGACATTTAGTATGCCAAAACCGTACTCCTCATCGCGAAGTTTAAAGGCAACGACCTGGACCTCGCCCTCAATCGGAGCCAACTCTGCTTTTGCCATCTTGCGGTCTCCCCTTCCTTTACATCAATGCACTTACATCGAGAATCAGCGCGACACGAC
>JAFTAB010000072.1 GCA_017458745.1 Schwartzia sp. (in: firmicutes)
CTCGGATATTTTGCCCCGATGGATATTATGGATGTGCCGCCGTCGCCCGATGATTTCATTCATATAGATGATATATGCGGAAAAGGGCGGCCGAGCGAGATAGAGCTTTCACCGCGTGACAATCTTCGCTTGGCTGGGTGGCGCATGGCTCTTTCCGGGAACGCAAGGGACGTATATGTTGTGCTGAAAAACGAGGCGGGGGAGTGCCGCGCTGCGCTCGCGGCTCCCGTGGAGCGCAATGACGTCACGTCTATGTTTGACAATGACTCATATAAGGCGGCAGGGTTCCTATGCGAGGCATCGTTAAAAGGCCTGCCCCCTGGGGAATATGAAGTGCGCCTTTTGGAGATGGCGGACGGGACTAAGCATCTGTCAAGGAAGGTTGCTCTGCTTTCCGTTACAAAGTAAAAACGGAGGAAAACTCGCATGGATGGCGGCATCGCAATTAAAATTGACCATCTGACCAAGATATATAAAATATTTGAAAGGCCGATAGACCGTCTGAAGGAGTCGCTCAATCCTTTTCATAAGCGATACAGCAAAGATTTCTACGCCTTGAACGATTTGAGTTTTGATATAAAAAAAGGTGAGACTATCGGCATCATCGGCAAAAACGGCGCAGGAAAATCGACGCTGCTCAAAATTGTCACGGGGGTGCTCTCACCGTCGTCCGGCGATATTGAGGTAAAGGGACGCATAGCGTCGCTTTTGGAGCTTGGCGCGGGCTTTAACCCTGAGATGACGGGCGTTGAAAATGTTTATATGAATGGCACTGTCATGGGATACAGCCGAAAAGAGATGGACGAGAGACTGCCGGATATTATCGCGTTTGCCGATATAGGGGAATTCATATGGCAGCCGGTGAAGATGTATTCCAGCGGAATGTTTGCGCGGCTGGCGTTCGCGGTCAACGCCTATGTCGAGCCTGATATTTTGATTGTCGACGAGGCTCTTTCTGTCGGCGACGTCGCGTTTCAAACGAAGTGCATCACGCGCATGAGGCAGATGATAAAGTCGGGTGTCACGGTTTTATTCGTGACGCACGACATGAGCATCGTCAAGAGCTTTTGCGAGCGGTGCGTCTATCTGGAGCATGGCCGCCTCAAGATGGTCGGCTCCGCCGAGGAAGTGGCGGACATGTACCTCCATGAGCTGCGGGATGAGATGAATCAAACGAATAAATGCGAGGCTGCAAGCACGCGGAACGAAAAGGGAAAGGTCGAGAAGAAGCCCCAAGCGGCAAAGGTAAAAATAGTCGAGGAGGATGCCGAGTTCGCCAAGCGCGTGGCTCAATTCCGTCAGGGGAATGGCAAGGCCCGTGTGATGGCGCTGGAGGTGCTCGACAGCAATGGCGAGAATTTGATAGTCGCGCCTTATGACGAAAAAATCACCATAAGGGTTCATTTGAGATTTTTCGATAAAACGGTGCTGGGCGTGGGCTATCATATACGCGACGATAAAAATGAGGAACTGATCGGGGCGTACACGAGCACGATTTTGGGAAAGGACATAGAGGGCGACGCAGGGGACTGCTACGCGGTGGAGTTTTCCACGCGTCTGTCGATTGTCGGCGGGCGGTACAATATCTCGATTGTTGTTTCCACGCCGCTTGACGATGGGGGCAATGCCGCTATTTTTTGCGATTACATTGATAACGCGTATATATTCACAGTCGAGCACAGGAAACCCGAGAGGCTATGGGACAAGGTATATTTGCCCGTCGATTGCAGTGTTTCATTCTTAGGGGGGATTGATAAAAAGTGAAAAAACTCTTGGAGCCGGTCTTGGTGACGCAGGCGTATCTGCCGCCGCGCGAGGAATACGATAAATACTTGGATAAAATTTGGGAAAGCCACTGGCTCACGAATAACGGCGAGCTGCATGACAAGCTTGCAAAAAAATTGGAGGAATATTTGGGCGTCTCGAACGTGACGCTTTTTGTCAATGGCCACTCCGCGCTCGATGTCGTTTTCAAGGCGATGAATCTCACGGGGGAGGTAATAACCACGCCGTTCACGTTCGCCTCGACGACACATGCCATCGTGATGAATGGGCTTACGCCGATATTTGCGGATATAAAGCCCTCGGATTGCACGATAGACGAGGAGCAGGCGGAGTCGCTCATCACGCCGCGCACGTCCGCCATTGTGGCCGTGCATGTCTATGGCTGCCCTTGCAATGTTAGCGCGCTTGCCGACATAGCGAGGAGGCATCATCTGAAGCTGATATATGATGCCGCTCATGCTTTCGGCGTGAAGGTGGACGGCAAGGGGATAGGCTCCTTTGGCGATGTGTCGATGATGTCTTTCCATGCGACGAAGGTGTTCAATACGATTGAGGGCGGCGCGCTGCTTTACGATGATGCCTCGTACACGCGCATATTCAACTTATATAAGAATTTCGGCATCACCGGGCCGGAGCATGTCGAGGCGGTCGGGCTCAACGCGAAGATGAATGAGTTTCAGGCGGCGATGGGGCTGGCTGTTCTGCCGCATGTCGATGAGGAGATTAAAAAGAGGAAGGCATTGACCGAAGCATATCGTTCGGGCTTGAAGGGGATTCCCGGAATAAGATTTCTTGGCGACATGAAAAATGTCGAGCACAATTATGCTTATTTCCCGATTTTTGTGGACGAGAGCGAGTACGGGCGCACGCGTGATGAATTGTTTGAAGCGTTGGGCGAGCAAAACGTATTCCCGCGCAAATATTTCTATCCCATCACGAGCGACTTTGAATGTTTCAAGGGGCGTTATGATTACCTTGCGCTCCCGAACGCGCGATATGCTGCGGATCATGTCATGACGCTTCCGCTCTACGGCGCGCTCCAAATTGATACGGCAAAGGACATCGCGGACATGATAAGGGAAATGGCAAAATAAAGCCTTGCTTCCCGAAGATGTATTTTTGGGTGAGGATCATGAATAAAAAATGGCGGGTATTGATTTTCCCTGCCGGCACAGAGATAGCAATGGAGATTTTTCAGGCGCTTCGCTATGCAAAGGAGGCGGAGCTTTATGCCGGGACCAGTGCCCCGTGCCATGCCGAGATGCTCTATGGCGAGGAAAAATATATAGATGATATGCCTTTTATTTCGTCGGCGGATTTTATCGAGAGACTTAATGATATAGTCTCCGCCAATGAAATTGATTTCATATATCCGGCTTATGACGCGGTGCAGCTGTACCTGATGGAGCACGAGAAAGAGATAAAAGCAAAGATTGTCAGTGCGCCGCCGGAGACAGTGGCTATTTGCCGCTCAAAGGCAAAGACGTATGAATTTTTTGCGGGGGAAAATTTTGTGCCCCGTGTTTTTCGGAAGCTGGATGATGTCGAGAGCTTTCCTGTTTTCGCCAAGCCCAAGGTCGGGCAAGGCTCGGAGGGCGTGAGGCTGATAGAGGGGATTGATCCCGAGGCGCAGGCGATAGCGGATGATGACAGCTATCTGCTGTGCGAATATTTGCCGGGAGAGGAATATACCGTTGACTGCTTCACTGACGAGAAGGGAAAGCTGCGCGTCGCGTCGATGCGCTCCCGTGAGCGCATAAGAAACGGGATAAGCGCGAGGTCGCATATTTTGCCGCAGAATGATGAGGCGCAGTCAATCGCCGAAAAAATAAATTCGAGGCTCTCATTTTGCGGTGCGTGGTTTTTCCAATTAAAGCGCGACTCGCACGGCAAATATAAGCTGCTTGAAATATCAGCCCGTGTCCCCGGGACAATGGGGGCGACGCGCCATGCCGGCATAAATTTCCCGTTGCTCACGCTGTATGTTCTTTCAAATATGCCTGTGGAGCTGATAAGGAATAATTATGGCGTGCTGGATGAGAGGGCGCTGGCGAGCCGTTACAAATTTGAGCCTTTGTCATACACCGATGTTTATGTGGATTATGATGACACCCTGATTATCGGGGGAAAAGTGAACACGCTGCTGATGCGATTTTTGTATCAGGCTATAAATGATGGCAAAAGGCTGCACCTTTTGTCTAGGCATACAGGCGATATTCATTCGGATATGAAATCGCATCGCCTGTCGGAGGGGATGTTCGAGTCGATAGAGGTCATGGCGAGGCATGAAAAAAAATCGGACTATATAAAATCGGGCTCCGCAATCTTCATAGATGATTCCTTCGCGGAGCGAAAAGAAGTGCTGCTTGAAAAAGGGATACCTGTATTCGACTTGGACATGATTGACGGATTGATTGACGATAGGTCTGTCTGACACATATTTGATGGTATTTTCTGCCGGAGCGAGGAAATTTATCATGAAAACGGGATATAATTTTGATGCCGAGACGATTGGCGCGATGCGAAAAAAAAATAAGCCTGTCATGGTATATGGCTCGGGAAATTTCGCGTTGAATGTCCTCGATTATTTGAAATCTGTCGGCGCGGACGTTCGGGGATTTTTGGTCGATGACAAATATTATTCCGAGGGGATGACTCTCGGCGGGGAAAATGTCGTGCCGCTCGGCGGCGTCAAATCGCTTGATGATTACTCGATAGCGATAGGATTTTGCAACGTCCCCAAGAGCAGGTTCATAATGGATAACGCGTCGATTATAAAGGGCGATTATTATTTTCTTTGGCAGACGAGCGATGAGCCTTGGTGGCCACCAGAGTACATGGAGGAGCATGAGAAAGATTTTTTGGCGATTGAGCGTGAGCTTGCCGACAGCCGCTCGCGGGACGTGCTTCGCGCTCTCATTCGGGCGAATGTGAACAGGGACTATCGCGAGATTGTCCCTTATGTTGACGAGCATCAATATTTCAACCGCCTGACATTCGTGCATGACGCGTCGGCGGAGGTGCTGGTTGACTGCGGCGCTTATAGCGGCGACACGATAGCGGGGTTCTCGGATTTCACCGACGGGCGGTATGCTCATATTTATTCCTTTGAGCCGAATGTCGATAATCTTAAAATGATGAATGAGAATATTGGGGACAGGTATCATGATGTCACTGTGATAAAGAAAGGCACATGGTCAAAAGAGTGCGTGCTGGAATTTATGAAGCAGGGCAGCGGGTCGTCGATCAAGGGGGCAATGTCCGTGACCGACGGCGGGGATGTCATTCGTGTTCCCGTCGTCGCGCTTGACGAGGCGTTGGGGGACGTGCCCGTGACGTTCATAAAAATGGACATAGAGGGCAGCGAGCTGGAGACGCTTCGCGGAGCGAGGGACATAATCCGCCGGAATATGCCGAGGCTTGCTGTCTGCTGCTATCACAAGCCGACTGACATCATAGATTTATATGGCTGCATGAAATCGTTTGAGAATGAAGAAAAAAAGTATATCTTCTATTTGCGCCAGTATTCTTTCAATAACACTGAAACTGTCATGTACGCTATTCCCGTTGACAAGAGATGATGTTATTGCATGACGGGGTGCCGTATGCCGAATGAAGTCAAAAAACTTCATGCGGCAATTTTTTTTAGTGAGGATAAGTGGATAGTGGAGAAGTGGAGCTTTTAGAGGTTCACATAAAAAAACGGGCGTCGAGGGAAAATTCCCCCGATGCCCGTTTTTTTTATCCGAAATCGACTCACATTTTTGTAGTGTGATTAGGTTATGCCGATATGCAAAGGCTTGTTACAATTTTTTGCTTCCCAGCACGATCTTGCTGAAGAGTGCCAGCATGGCGAGGAACACCGCGAGGCCGAGCCATTTTGCCGTATCCGCAAAATCTTTGCCCACGAGCGCAAGCGGCGTATCGCTGCCGCCCCCGGTTACGGAGATGCCGATGATGCCCGCCAGTATGACCCCAACAAGGGACTCCCCCACGATCAGCCCGGAGGCGAAGAGCGTGCCGCGGCGTTTTCCCGCCTCCAGCCCATCCTCGCCCTTCGTTTTCTGCAAGTGCTTGTTCAGGAAGTGCCCGAGGACAGCGCCGATCACGAGAGGCGTCTGCACGGACGGCGGGAGATAGATGCCCATGCCCACTGCCAGCGGCGGCAGGCACATGGAAGTCGTAAAATGTTTCAAACTTCGATCGACGATCACGAGAAGCACGCCGAGCCCGAGCCCAAGGAAAATATATTCCCAAGCGAGACGGTTCGAGAAAATTCCCTGCGCGATCGTTGTCATGAGACCCGCCTGCGGGGCCGCAAGCGCTTGCGACGGATCCATGTCCGGCCTTGGGAGCGCGCCCGTGAATCCGTAAGCCTCATAGAGAAGATTCAGAACCGGCGCAATCACGAAAGCGCCGACCACGCATCCGAGAAGGAGCGCAACCTGCTGACGCCAAGGCGTGGCGCCGACCAGCCAGCCAGTCTTGAGATCCTGCATATTGTCGTTGGAAATGCAGGCGATTGCCAAGATGATGGACGTGATGAAGATGGCCGTCGCCGTGGCGAATGTTTCGCCGCCCGGCAACTCGAAGATGCCGAAGGAGGAGCACATCGCATAAACCACCAGCGACGAAACAATGATGCCGATAATCCCGATGCCCGAAATCGGGCTGGAGGACGTGCCGACAAGGCCGGCCATGTACGCGCAGGCCGCCGCCACAAAAAATCCCATGAGGACCGCCATGCCGACGCCCACCACAACAAAGGCGAGCGTCTGTCCGAATGGAAGATTCTGCGGGCGCACAAAGGTATAGAAGATGCCGAGAAGCCCGACAAGCGTTGCGAGGAATACGATCCCTGTGCTTTTCACGGACATATCGACATCCATGCGGTGCTTTTGCTTTTCCATCTGCGGCATACCGACCGATGCCAGCGACTCCTTGACGCCGTCGATGACAGGCTTCGCCATGGTGATCAGCGTCCACATGGCGGCGACCGCCATCGCGCCCGCGCCGATGAGCCGGACACGCTCCTGATAAACCGAGGAGGCAAACGCTTGCAGCGAAAGACCGTCGGGGACGGCCTCCGTCATCGTGTAAAAAGGGACGAATCCGGCCCATGCGATCAGAATGCCGACGAGCATGGCAAGGCCGCTTGCAAGGCCGATCAGATACCCCGCGCCCACGAGCGCCGTGGAGTAGCCGACAGGGAACTGCGTCATGCCGCTCCCGACACGGAACCACAGGGAAAGACTGTCCGACAAAATATGAAAACCGCTGGAGCAGAGTGCCACAAAGCCCGCAAAAATGCCGCCGGAAAAAATTTCCTTCAGCCCGCTGGAGCCGCTTTTTTCTGCGGAGCTGCCGACCTTCAAAATCTCGGCGGCCGCCACGCCCTCGGGGTAGGTGAGGTCGCTGTGCACCACCATCGCGCGGCGCAGCGGAATAGTGAACAGCACGCCGAGGCAGCCGCCGCAGGCCGAAACGAGAAGCGTCTGCCAAAATTCAAAACCGTGCCAATAGCCGATCATCAGCATACCGGGAATAATGAATATGATGGCGGACAGTGTGCCCGCCGCCGACGCCTGCGTCTGCACCATGTTGTTCTCGAGGATGTTGGAATCCTTCGCCATTTTCAGGATGGCCATCGAGATGACGGCAGCCGGAATCGCCGACGAAAAAGTCAGGCCGACCTTGAGTCCGAGATATACATTCGACGCCGTGAAGATAACTGTCAAAATCGCGCCGAGTACCATGCCGCGAACCGTGAGCTCAGGCAGACGGAGCTCGTGCTGCATGAACTCGTTTTGTTCATTATGCATTGATTCAATCCTCCCCGGGAAACCACGAAATGCGTGCAGGCATATCGTGCTTTCCCAAAAATCCACTTATTCAGCAATTTCTTATTATAGCACAAATGAGGAAACGATTCCATGCGTGCCCTGCGCCCTTTTGGCGTCCGATTTTTGCATGAATGAGTAGATGGGATAATACTATTGCATGACCGCCAAGGACTTGTTCCTCGGCGGCTTTTTTGTTTTCTCGGCGTTGCTTTTAATGTGATGTTCATATATAATAAATTCGGCTTGTTTTGCGGAGATTTATTATATGTGGGGGCGTGATTATGCCGCTGGTGAGTGTCATTTTGACATCATATAATCATGAGAAATATTTGCGCGAGAGCATTGACAGTATTCTTAACCAAACATTTACCGATTTTGAGCTTTACATTATAGATGACTGCTCGACCGACAGCTCGTGGGATATTATATGCTCCTATGATGACAGCAGGATAAAAAAGATTCGCCATGAGAAGAATATGTATTATCCGTATGGGCAGGATTTTATAGATAAGCTGAAAGGAAAATATTATGCGCTTCATCATTCGGACGACGCATGGGAGCCGGACAAGCTTCAAAAGCAGGTCGAGTATATGGAGGCGCATCCCGGTATTGCGGCGTGCTTCACGCGCGTCAGCTTCATGGACGAGGAAAGTAAAATTTATGAGCCCGAAAAGGGCAACACGTATTTCGGCACTTTTGACAAGGAGAACCGCTCGCGCTTTGAGTGGCTTCATTATTTCTTCTTCAACGGGAATTGCCTGTGTCACCCAAGCATGATGATCAGAAAGGAAATAACCGGCAAATATGATTTGCTGACACATATGGGGCTTTTTCAGTTGCCAGACTTTTATCTGTGGGTGAGGCTGTGCCGTCATGAGGATATTCATGTCATGCCCGAGAGGCTTGTCCGCTTCAGGCTGCGGCGCGCCGCCCAGGACAATGTGAGCAGTGACAGGCCCGATGTCCAGATTCGCGATAGCTTTGAGACGTATATTCTTTTACGCGAATTTGAAAAAATCACGGAGACGGATGATTTTATTGACGTTTTTCCCGAGGCTCGAAAATATATTGTGGACGGGAAAATAAATAAGCGATATGCCTTTGCGATGCTGCTCAGGCATCTTCCGGGCAGGATGAGAAAGCTCTACGCACTGGAGATGCTTTTTGATCTTATTCGCGAGCCGCGATCTGCCGACGAGATAAAGAGCTTATATGGCTACACATATTTGGATTTCATGCGCGACTCGGGCGAGGTCGACTTGTTCGGCGTGATGTCCTCCGGACGCTTTCTGGAGACATCGCTTTATATGGATGAGGGTGACGGCTTCACCGAGCAGGACTGTCAGAAGCGCGAGGTCTATATCCGCTCGGACGGGGCCTTTGAGGTCGCCTATGATATTCCAGACGGGGCGAAAGTAAAAAAGCTGCGCTTCGATCCAAATGAGGAATCTATTGCCATTCGTCTTGACAAGGTGATGCTCGATGGCGAGGCGGTCAGCGCCGAGCCGGTGCAGCCGTATGTGATGCGCGGAGGCTACGATGTGTTCTTCTCTGACGATCCCTGCTACATGATAGAGATTGCCCGTGACGGCGTGAGGCGCGTGAAAATCTCGGGCTTCGCGACGAGGACGGTGAATCTGTGGAAGGAAATAATCGACGATTATCACAATTTGAGAAAAGAGCTTGAAACCGTGCTGTCGTCGCGCTCATGGAGGATAACAAAGCCGATGCGCGACACGGCGAATTTCATGAGGCGCATCAGGAGCAGCGCGGCTGAGTCGATGCGCTTTTCAGGCGAAAGGGATTATTCGTGGGTGAGAATACCGGGGCTTGTTGATTCGCTTTGCCTGAAAGAGAATGCCGACAGGTCGCTCCGCGTCCCGCTCGGATTTGAGCACGGGGAACCGCAAATGCGTGTCGCGGTCATCATGCACATATTCTATACCGAGATAGCGGGCGATATGCTGAAATGCGCGAATAATATCCCGCGCGGGGCGGATATTTATATTTCCACGACGAGCGATGATAAAAAAGCGGAAATCGAACGGATTTTTTCGTCATACAAAAAAGGCACGGTGAAAATAAGGGTATTCCCGAACCGAGGCAGAGACATCGCGCCGACCTTC
>JAFTAB010000073.1 GCA_017458745.1 Schwartzia sp. (in: firmicutes)
CTTTTTTTAGTAGGATTTACCCGTCGGCATCGTAAAAAGGCAAGCGACCAAAAGCGCTCCCACCTTTTGTGGGGACGCTTATTTTTTCAGGGAGGTGGTAATCTGTGATTATGCCAGGCGCGGAGCCTTTCATTTTCAATGGCAAAAAAGATGCGGGGGTGCTCTTGCTTCACGGCTTCACAGGCTCCCCCTCCGAGATGCGCCTGTACGGCGAATATCTGAACAAGGCGGGGTACACCGTGATGGGTGTCCGCCTCACTGGTCACGGCACGTCAGTCGGCGACATGGAGCACGCGACAGGCGATGACTGGATGCGCGACGCGCTCGACGGCCACTCGATGCTCTCCGGGCTGGTCTCCCGCGTCGCCGTCGTGGGGCTGTCGATGGGCGCACTGCTCGCCATGCGGCTGTCGACGATGAGGCCGATTTGGCGCACGGTGTCGCTCGCGGCCCCGATAATTTTCAGTGCGCAGCGCGACCTGCATCTTTTGCCTCCTCGCGATGAGGCACGAGGGAAATTCCTCCCGAAGGCTCCAAAGCGCATGACAGGGATAGAGCCGAAACATCGCGTCTGCTATCGCTCGATCCCGCTCGTCTCGATTCACGAGCTGCTCGCCGTCATCGAGAGCGCAAAGGCGTCGCTGCACGAGGTTCGCTCGCCGCTGCTCGTGGTGCAGAGCGAGCGAGACCACACGGTGAACCCAGAGAGCGCACGATACATCATGGACCACGTCGGCTCGCCCGACAAGCAGCTCCTGTGGCTCAGGCAGTCGGGGCACCGATTGACGATAGACATCGAGCGAGACATCATATTCAAAAAAACAGTCGAATTTTTAGAAAGAGGATTATAATGGAAAACAACACTTCCGATTTCCGTCAGTCCGTCAGCGATAATTATTGCTTCGCCTGCGGCCGCGACAACCCGTTCGGGCTTCATTTGAAATTTGAAATAGAGGGCGATAAATTCATCGCGAGAAAAACATTGACGCGCGAATTTCAGAGCTTCACCGGCGTGGCGCACGGGGGCATAGTAACGACGCTCCTCGACGAGGCCATGGGCGGCTACCTCGTCGCCCTCGGCAAAAAAGGATTTACCGCCCGTATTGAAGTCCGCTATCGTCACCCGACCCCCATCGGCGAGGAACTGACGATAACGGGCTGGCAAGAGAGCACGCGGGGGCACTTCGTCAATATGAAGGCAGCCGTGGCATTGCCGGACGGCACAGTGACCGCCGAGGCAAAGGCCACAATGAGCATAGCAGCAGAACAGGAGAATTGACAAAAAATGATTCGAGCAACAAATAATTTATCACCGCTCGCCGAGGAAATCCTTGAGTACTTGCGCGACCGAGTTCACAGGCCGCTCACTGCGATAGCGATAGCGATGGCCCTTGACCAAAAGATAAACGACGACATATTCATCTCGGCTCTCGACGAGCTGACCAGCTCCGCGGCAGTGATAAAGAACCGCAGCGGCCTCTATGGCCTGCCGGAGCACATGAACCTTGTCGTGGGCACGCTCTCAATGAACAGCAAGGGCTACGGCTTCATCATCCCCGACAACAAGCGTCCGGACGGAAAGGATGTGTTCGTGCCGGGAGCGATGCTCGCCACCGCCATGAACGGCGATCGCGTCGTGGCCCGCGTCACGCCCTCCCCCCTGCCGGGACGCTCAAGCGAGGGCGAGATTATCCGCATCGTCACGCGGGCCAACACTAAAATCGTCGGCACTTTTTCATCGTCGGAGTCATTCGCTTTCGTGACGCCGGACGACCAAAAAATCGGACAGGACATTTTCATTCCCCCGAAAGCGTTCAACAAGGCAAAGACGGGCATGAAGGTCGTCGCAGAGATAACGAAGTGGCCTGAGGGGCGGCACAACGCCGAGGGCAAGATCGTCGAGGTGCTCGGCCGCGCAGGCGATCCCGGAGTGGATGTGCTCTGCGTGATGAAAAGCTACAACCTCGTTCAGGAATTTCCCGACGAGGTGCAGAAGGCCGCTGACGAAATACCGCAGCATGTGCTTGACGAGGAAATAAAGGGCAGGCGCGACAGGCGCGACTTCACCACGGTCACCATCGACGGCGACGACTCGAAGGACTTCGACGACGCTGTGTACGCGGAGAGGCGCGAGGACGGCGGCTGGTTCCTCGGAGTCTACATCGCCGACGTGAGCTGGTACGTTAGAGAAAACGCGCCGCTCGACTTGGAGGCGAGAGAGCGCGGCACGAGCGTCTACCTCGTCGACAGAGTGATCCCGATGCTGCCATTCGAGCTGTCAAACGGTATATGCAGCCTGAACGAGGGCGAGGATCGCCTCGCCATGGCGTGCGAGATGGAGCTTTCCCGCGGCGGAGGCATCGAAAGCTACGAGATACTTCCCGTCGTCATTCGCTCGCACCGCCGCCTCACATACAACATAGTGAACAAAATCCTCGTCGACCGCGACGAGGAATCTATCGCCCAAAACAAGGAGCTCGTCCCGATGCTCGAAACTCTCGCGGAGATTCGCGACGCGAGGAAGCGCATCCGCCATGCCCGCGGCTCAATAGATTTCGATTTGCCCGAGGTAAAGGTGAAGCTGGACGAGGAGGGGCACCCCGTTGAGCTGGTGAAGCGCACAGGCTCGCCCGCGGAGTCGCTGATAGAGGAATGTATGCTCGCGGCAAACGAGACCGTCGCGCGGCACATGGACGAAAAAGAGCTGCCATTCCTCTATCGCGTTCACGAGCAGCCCGACGACGAGAAAATGGAGCGGCTCAACACATTGCTCGCGATGTTCAGCCTGCACATACGCAAAAACGAGGAAGGCAGGATAAAGCCGCGAGACATTCAGCAGGTGCTCGACCGCGTCAAGGGTCGCCCTGAGGAGCGCATCATCAGCGCTGTGGCTCTGCGCTCCATGCAGCAGGCGAGATACGCCCCCGACAGCCTCGGCCATTTCGGACTCGCCGCCCGCTATTACACGCATTTCACATCGCCCATAAGACGCTACCCCGACCTCATCGTCCATCGTCTGCTGCGTGAGACATTCGCCACCGGCACCATGACCGATAAAGAGCGGGAGCACGCGGCGGCCATGCTCCCCGACATAGCCGACCACTCATCGACGCGCGAGCGCGTGGCAGTCGATGCCGAGCGCGAGACAACCGAAATGAAAGAAATAGAGTACATGACGCAGTTCATAGGCGAAACGTTCAGCGGCATCATCAGCGGCGTCACCGCCTTCGGCATAGTCGTCGAGCTGGAGAACGGCGTCGAGGGACTCGTGCACGTTTCGCGAATGATAAACGACTACTACGAATACGTCGAGGAGCAGTTCGCCATCATCGGCGAGCGCACCCGCAAAGCGTATCGCCTCGGCGACGAGGTCGAGGTCGTGCTGGTGAGGGCGAGCGTCGAGGAGCGCAATATCGACTTCATCCTGAAGGACAACGGCATATACGTCGAGGGCGAGGAAAACAAAAGAGGCGGAATGCGCGGGGCCTCTCAGAAAGGCACGGGCGCACGCCGCTCATCAAAGGGCGCAAGCGCGATAAGGCTCGTGCCAGCGAAGCCCCCGAAGAAAGCCGCTCCCATCATGAGCAGGAAAACCGCGAAGCCGAAGAAAAAGAAAAAGAAGTAACACATACTTACTGGAACTGGAAGAAAAATCATGGGCAAAAAAAATGAGGCCACGCGCACCGTCTGCGAAAATCGCAAGGCGCGTCATGACTATTTCATACACGAGACATACGAGGCAGGCATCGAGCTGTTCGGCACCGAGGTGAAATCTTTGAGGCAGGGCAAGGCGAACCTCAAGGACAGCTACGGCATGATAAAAAACGGCGAGATATTTTTGGAGAACATGCACATAAGCCCCTACGACCAGGGCAGCTTCTCCAACCAGGACCCGCTGCGCCCAAAAAAGCTCCTGATGCACAAAAAAGAGATAATGAAGCTGTTCGGCCAGACAAGAGAAAAGGGTCTGACACTCGTGCCGCTGAAAATCTACTTCAAAAAAGGCCGCGCAAAAGCAGAGCTCGCCCTCGCCAGCGGCAAGCACACCTACGACAAGAGGAGGGCTCTCGCCGACAAGGCCGCAAAAAGGGACATGGAACGGGCGATGAAAGAGCAGAGATACGAGTGACGCGGCAAAACAAAAAAGTTGGTTCATATTGAACCAACTTTTTTATTTTGCCGTTTTCTTTCTGTATTTGGGCTCCCATTGCGCCATAAGCGACACATTGATTTGTTGCTCAATCTTGAAAAACGTGTCCCCCATTTCCCTCGTGATGCCGCATGAAGCCAGCATCCCATTCATAGACAGGCCATGCCTTGCCAAAAATTCTTCATGGGCCAAGCACAGATGCCTGATCGCCCGCCAAAGCATCCATCGTTTTGCCGTGACGTCCAGCATCATCTCATAATCGATAATGACAAATTCCCCGTCCCTCATGACGATGTTATCAAACACTAAATCAATATCATATTGACGATTATCTTTCATCCAGTCAAACGGCAAAGTTATTACCGTATCCCCACCATAATTCTCCAATATCTCCTTGAGATAAAAATTAAGCCTTTCAGAAAGTGCCTCATATCCGCCGGTTGCAATCGCATTGAGCAATACTTGCGTGTAACTGACGCCATCTACATATTCCATCAAAAGCTCATTGCCATTCATGCGCGACTGCGCCACATGCTTTTTCCCGTATCTGCCGGAAAGTATCTCACAATTTTTCGCTGTTGCCCTGAGATACTTTTCCCCTTCCTCATGAGGAGCAAACTTTTTTATATATTTTTTCCCGTCCTTCTTGAAAAACGCGGTTAAAATGTGGTACTCCTTTTTTCGCCATTCAGTACTATGAACAGCAATCGGCCACCTCTCATCATCTAAATATCCGCTCCTGCCATTTCGACATATCAATAAAAACGAATTTGCAAATTCGCAATACAGTCCATTATCAAGCATCGTGGACAATGCTCTCTGCTCGGGAAAAAGATTCGCCCTGTCTCGATCGTAAGCATAGTTGGCGCAACGCATGAGCTGACTTCCTATCGGAAGCATCTCATCCGAACTTATGTCTATGGGCAGCTTATAGTCGGGATACGGATAATACCATCTGGCTATATCATAAC
>JAFTAB010000074.1 GCA_017458745.1 Schwartzia sp. (in: firmicutes)
GCTCCGCGAAGACAGGGGCGGAGGCGGCGATGCTCGATAAAAATGTTATCGCGCGTGAGTTGCGCGACGTTGATCTCGTATTCATAACGGCAGGGCTCGGCAGCGGAGTCGGTACAGGCGCCGCCCCCATAGTGTCGCAGATAGCGCATAATCTTGGAATACTCACCGTCGGAGTGGTGACGGCGCCGTTTTCCTTTGAGGGCAAGCGAAAGATGCAGACCGCCGAGGCGGGCATCCGCCAGCTCAAAGCATCGCTTGACGGGCTCATCGTCATACATAATGATAATCTGATGAAGCTGGAGGGCAATCGCCGTCTTTCTCTCGCCGATTCCTTCAGGGCGGCGGACAATGTGCTGCGCCATGCAATAATAGGCATATCGGAGCTGATCTTGACGCCCGGCGTGGTCAATGTGGACTTTGCCGACGTGACATCAATTTTCCGTCAGAGTGATTCGAGCGATGCCATCATAGGCATAGGCACGGACGAGAGAGGGTCGGCAGTCGAGGCGGTGAAGTCCGCGATAGCCAGTCCCCTGATAGAGCGTTCGCTTGACGGAGCGAGAGCCATACTCATAAACATCACCGGCGGCGAGTCGATGAGCCTCGTCGCGGTGAGCGATGCGTCGCAGTATATATACGACCACACTCATCCGAATGTGAACATCATTTTTGGCACGGTGGTGGATAAATCGCTCGGCGAGTCCATTCGCGTCACGCTCGTTGCCACGGACTTCGCCGACAGCGTCGCCGTGAGGTCGGGAAGCTCGGGCTGCTTTGGCGAGGCAGTGCGCGAGATGCCGGCCGCGGGAGCAAAGAGCGAGACGGGTGCGCCGGAGATGAGCAACACGCAGCTCTCAAAGGTCATATCGGGCGCGACGACGGTCGAGGAGGCCGCACAGGAGAAAAAGGGCGCGGGCGGGATAGATGTGCCGGATTTTTTGAGCAGGGACGCTCGCAAGGAGAGCAATTTTCCGCAGTTTCCATGGAAAAGATAACAGGCAAATTAAGTAAGCCTTTTGACAATACGCGTGGAATAAATTCGTCAAGAAAAAGAGAGCAGCATAATATCATCAACCGATAGGGCGCATGAGTGCGCCCTTATTTTTTTGTTTACCACTTTATTAAGAAGTGATAAAATAATTAAATAGGCATTTGGCGAGGGGGACAAATTAATGGAAAGAAAATCATTTTACATAACTACGCCGATATATTATCCGAGCGCGAAACTTCACATCGGCCACGCGTACTGCACGACAATCGCCGACTCAATCGCTCGCTTCAAGAGGCTGGCCGGGTACGACGTGTTTTTTCTTACGGGCAGCGACGAGCACGGTCAAAAGATACAGCAAAAGGCCGAGGAGGCGGGCGTCACGCCGATAGAGTATGTTGATAATATCGTCGCGACATTTCAAAATCTGTGGAAGCGTCTTGACATATCCAATGATGATTTCATTCGCACGACCGAGGAACGCCATAAAAAGGTGGTGCAGGAGATTTTCCGCCGCATATACGATAAGGGCGATATATACAAGGGCGAGTACAAGGGGCTGTACTGCACGCCGTGCGAGAGCTACTGGACGGAGCACCAGCTGGACGAGAATGGCTGCTGCCCCGACTGCGGCCGCCCCGTGCAGGAGGTATCGGAGGAAGCGTATTTCTTCAAGATGAGCAATTACGCTGACAAAGTCCTGAAGCACATTGAGGATAATCCCGATTTCATTCAGCCGGTGTCACGGCGCAATGAGATGATAAATTTCATCAAGCAGGGGCTGGATGACCTCTGCATATCGCGCACCTCGTTTGACTGGGGAATCCCCGTGCCGATTGATGAGAAGCATGTCATTTATGTGTGGTTCGACGCGCTCACGAATTACCTCACGCCGATCGGGTTCATGGATGATACGGCGAAATTCAATAAATATTGGCCGGCTGACATTCACCTCGTCGGCAAGGAAATTGTGAGATTTCATTCTATAATTTGGCCGTGCATACTGATGGCCCTCGACCTCCCGCTGCCGAAGCAGATTTATGGGCACGGCTGGCTGATAGTTGACGGTGACAAGATGAGCAAGTCAAAGGGCAACGTCATTGATCCGAATCTTCTTATTGACGAGTTCGGCGCGGACACGATTCGTTATTTCCTGCTCCGTGAGGTGGCAATCGGGCAGGACGGCAATTTCTCACGCGACGCGCTCATAACGCGCATAAATTCTGACCTAGCGAATGACCTCGGCAATCTCCTGCATCGCACGATGAACATGATAGGCAAATTCCAGGGCGGCGTGATAGAGGCGGCGACGACGAGAAACGAGATTGATGAGTCGCTGATAAATGACGCGATGGACGCAGTGAAGAAATTTGAGAGCGGAATGGAGTCTATGGGCATCAGCCAAGCGATAAAGGATGTCTGGGCTTTCATCAGCCGCGCGAATAAGTACATCGACGAGACCATGCCATGGGCGCTTGCCAAGGACGAGAGCAAAAAGGCGGAGCTTGCCACGGTCATGTACAATCTCGCCGAGAGCCTGCGCATCGTGAGCGGCCTCATATCGCCGTATATGCCCCAGACCGCGCCAAAGATTTACGCGCAGCTCGGATTTTCGGATGACTTTGGCAAGGTGACGCTTGACAATCTCCGGAAGTGGGGGGGCACGCCGGCAGGCCAGCATATCGGCGAGGCGGAGCAGCTTTTCCCGCGCATCGAGGTCGAGGACAGGAAGGACGACGCGGCGGCTATTGCCGCTAGGAACAAGCAGGCGAAACAGGAGAAGCGTCAGAAGCAGAAGGAGCAGCAGCAAAAAAATCAGCAGAAAGCCGAGAAAAATAATAAGGATGTAAAATCGAAAGGCAACGATGACGAGATAAGCATAGAGGATTTCACCAAGATACATCTGCGCGTCGTTAAGGTGCAATCCGTGGAGCGCATGGAGGGCACGGACAAGCTGCTGAA
>JAFTAB010000075.1 GCA_017458745.1 Schwartzia sp. (in: firmicutes)
AGGAATGCCGAGATCGGCGAGATGGTCGCGCCGGTGTCGCGCAGGAGCAGCGCACGGATATATGTGACGAATGCCGCCGCGCCCACATCCTTCGCGAAGCTGACGCCGTGATAGCTCACGTTTTTCTCGACGAGCCAAGGGAATCGACCGCTCTTTATCCAGTCGAATTTGCCGCTGTCAACTATGACGCCGCCGAGCGTCGTGCCGTGGCCGCCGATGTACTTCGTGGCCGAGTGTATCACGATGTCCGCGCCGTATTCAATCGGACGGACGAGGTAAGGCGTCGCGAATGTGCTGTCGACCACGAGGGGGATTTTATGCTTGTGGGCGATTTCCGCGACCGCCTCAATGTCGATGAGGTTGGCGTTGGGGTTGCCGACCGTCTCGATGTAAAGGAGCTGCGTGTTGTCCTTTATCGCCTTTTCAAATTCGTCAACGCCTTTTTCCGGGTCAACGAACGTGGTCGTTATGCCGAAGTCCGGCAGCGTGTGCTCAAGCAGATTGAATGTGCCGCCGTATATCGTCGTCGCCGCGACGATGTGGTGGCCTGCATGCGCGAGAGCCTGAAGCGTGTAGGTGATGGCCGCCGCGCCCGAGGCGGTGGCGAGAGCCGCGACGCCGCCCTCGAGAGCCGCGATGCGCCGCTCAAATACATCCTCGGTGGAGTTCGTGAGGCGGCCGTAGACGTTACCGATGTCCTTCAGCGCGAAGCGGTCAGCGGCATGCTGGCAATTACGGAAAACATATGATGTCGTCTGGTATATTGGCACGGCCCTTGCGTCGGTGACCGGGTCGGGTGACTCCTGCCCGACATGGAGCTGCATCGTTTCAAATTTGAATTTGCGTTCTTCCTCTTTCTTTGCCATGATGATAGCCTCCCAAAAATTTTCTTTAGTGAAAATAGTATGCGATTATTATAACAACGTTTCATACAATGTCAATAGGGATTACTTCAAAACTCTTAGAAAATGAGACTTATCCTAAAATTTTTTGTCGGCTTCAATCGTCGTCTTGACAAAATTAAAACAGAGCATTATTATAATTCATACAACATTGGTAGGTAATACAAAAAGGAGGCAGTTTCATTGAAGAATTTGATATACATGGACAATGCGGCGACCACTCGGGTGAAGCCCGAGGTGATGGAGGCGATTCGCCCGTATTTCGAGGAGAGGTATGCCAATCCTTCCAGCCCCTACACTTTCGCGAGCAATCTGAGCAAGGAGGTCGAGGCGGCCAGAAAGACTATCGCGGATTTCATCGGCGCGAGGGAGAATGAGATTTATTTCACGGGCGGCGGCAGCGAGTCCGACAACTGGGCACTTAATGGCCTCGCGTTTTCGCTCAGGGAAAAGGGTCGCCACATCATCACCAGCAAGATAGAGCATCATGCGATTTTGCATACCTGCGAGTATCTTGAGAAGCTGGGGTACGAGATAACATATCTCGATGTTGATGAGAACGGCCTCGTTGATGTCGGGGCGATTGAGGCCGCGATTAGACCCGACACGATTTTGATTTCCGTGATGTTCGCGAATAATGAAATCGGCACGATAGAGCCGGTGAAGGAAATAGGGCGGATAGCTCACGAGCACGGCATCATTTTCCATACCGACGCGGTGCAGGCATACGGCCATGTAAAGATTGACGTCAACGAAATGAATATCGACCTTATGAGCGTCAGCGGGCACAAGATACATGCGCCGAAGGGGATAGGATTCCTTTTCATCAGGTCGGGAATAAAGATTGAATCATTCATTCACGGCGGCGGGCAGGAGAGAGGCAAAAGGGCCGGCACCACGAATGTCCCGGGGGTCATAGGGCTGGCAAAGGCGACGGAACTTGCCGCCGACGGCCTCGAAAAACGCGTGGGACGAGAGACTGATCTAAGGAATCATCTGATTGAGAGGATTGAAAAGGAAGTCCCTCATTCTAAATTGAATGGCGACAGGACGGAGAGACTGCCAAACAACGTGAATTTCTGCTTCAGATTCATTGAGGGTGAGTCGCTGCTGCTGCTCCTTGACAAGGAGGGCATCTGCGCGTCAAGCGGCTCGGCCTGCACGTCGGGCTCGCTCGACCCGTCTCACGTGCTTCTCGCTATTGGGCTGCCGCATGAGATAGCGCATGGCTCGCTGCGGCTCACGCTCTCGGACGAGACGACGATGGAGGAGGTCGATGCGACGGCCGACGCCGTGAAGAGAGCTGTTGAGAGGCTGCGAGCAATGTCGCCTCTGTATGAGGACTTCGCAAAGAGTAATAAAGGATAATTAGGAGGAATTATTATGAGTCAGGTTGGAGATTATTCTGATAAGGTAATGGATCATTTCATGAATCCGAGGAATGTCGGCGAGATAGACGGCGCGTCGGGCGTTGGCACCGTGGGCAACGCGGTATGCGGGGACATAATGCGTATGTACCTTGACATCGACAAAGGCGGCGTGATAAGGGACGCGAAATTCAAGACGTTCGGCTGCGGGGCCGCGGTCGCGA
>JAFTAB010000076.1 GCA_017458745.1 Schwartzia sp. (in: firmicutes)
AAAAGAACTCACCCAAATTGTAATCCAAAACATTTGAAGATAATAATAAAATCCCTTTTCAATCAGTATCATTGAGCCTTTAGTGTATCATCTTTTCTCATTCTTTTCAACCGTCTGCACATCGCAAAAAGCCGCCGAGGTTTACGCGCATTATCTCTCATCGTTTTTCCGAGGGCGAGATAATATAAAATGAGACTCATTCAGTTTGAGTCTAAATCTCCCATCTATGACGCAGCATAACGAAAAAAATGGCGCAAACAGGAAATTTTATCCCGCCTTGCGCCATTCATCAGCCTATATATATTATCACGCCGATATTCTTTTCGCCGCTTCTCTTGCCTCGAAAAGAATTTTTTCCTCGTCCAATGTCTTAAGCTCTTTTTTCTCCATCAGGATTTTTCCGTCGACAATCACCGTGTCGACATCGTGCGCGCTCGCCGAGTAAACGAGAAGCGACACGAGGTCGAACTGCGGGCACCATTCCGCGCCGCTCATGTCAAATAGCACTATGTCGGCCAGCTCGCCCTCTTTTATCTCGCCGAGATTTTTCACGCCCACCGCTTTTGCGCCATATACCGTCGCCATTCTCAGTGCCTCAGCCGCCGGCACCGCAAGAGGATCCAGCTCATTGACCTTATGCAGCAGAGCCGCGAGCCTGACCTCCTCCAGCATATCGAGATTGTTGTTGCTCGATGCGCCGTCAGTGCCGAGGCCGACCGTGACGCCAGCTTTGAGCATCTTCGGCACGGGCGCGACGCCGCTGGCGAGTTTCATATTGCTGCCGGGGTTATGCGCCACGCGCACGTCATATTTTTTCATCAGCGCAATGTCATCGTCATTCACATGGACGGAGTGAGCAGCGAGCACGCCGCAGCTCAATATGCCCGTCTCCTCCATCAGGCCGAACGGGGTAACTTTATGGTCGCGCAGGCAATCGGCGACCTCGCCCTTAGTCTCGGAGAGATGGATATGCACCTCCGCCTTGTCCAGCTTCGCCTGCTCCGCGACTCTTCGCAGGAAATCGGGAGGGCATGTATACGGAGCGTGAGGCCCGTACATGACCGTCACTCTGCCGTCGCCCGCGCCATTGTAGTCGCGAAAGAGCGCCTTGTTTTCCTCAAAGGCCTGCTCTCCGTTGGGCGCGACTCCGATAATGCCACGCGACAGCACGGAGCGCATCCCGCTCTCTATGCTCATCTCGGCGACCTTGTCCATGTCACCGTACATGTCCGCGAATGTCGTCGTGCCGGTCCTTATCATCTCGACCCCCGCGAGCATCGCGCCCCAGTAAATATCATTTTTCTTCATCTTGGCCTCAATCGGCCAAATTTTATTTTGCAGCCAGTCCATGAGATTCATGTCGTCGGCGTAGCTACGAAGAAGCGTCATCGACGCATGGGTGTGAGCGTTGACAAAGCCCGGCACTGCCATCTTGCCCTTCGCTTCGATTGTCACGTCAGCCTTGAAACTTTCATCCGCCTTGCCGACCTTCACTATTTTATTACCGTCAATCGCTATGTCAACGGGCTCCGCCTTGCCGCTCGGCAAAAAAGCATTAGCATTCCTTATCAATGTCTTCATGATTTTCTCCTCACATTCCAAGATATGCACGCTGCTCATCGGTGAGCGTGTCAATCTTTATCCCCATTGACGCGAGCTTTATCTCCGCGATTTTCACATTGATCTCATCGGGCATCAGGTACACTTCATTTTTCATCTCTCCGTGATGCTCCAGTATGTGCATCGCGGAGAAGAACTGCACGGCGAAAGACAAATCCATTATCTCGGCTGGGTGCCCGTCGCCCGCCGCGAGATTGACGAGGCGCCCCTCCGCGAGCAGATAAATCTTTCGCCTGTCCTTTTGCAGAAATTCCTCGATATTATTCCTCACGGTGCGGCGCGAGACGGACAGTGCCTCGAGCTCGGGTATATTTATTTCGACATCGAAATGACCGGAATTTGCGAGCACCGCGCCGTCCTTCATCACCTCGAAATGATTCTTTGTTATGACATCCTTGTCGCCCGTGAGCGTCAGGAAAATGTCGCCTATTTTTGCCGCCTCGTCCATTGGCATCACACGGAATCCGTCAAATACGGCCTCAATCGCTTTTATCGGGTCAACCTCGGTGATGATGACGTTCGCGCCGAGCCCCTTCGCTCTCATCGCGCCGCCCTTGCCGCACCAGCCGTAGCCCGCTATGACGACATTCTTCCCCGCGACGACGAGATTCGTCGTGCGCATGATGCCGTCCCACGTCGATTGCCCGGTGCCGTAGCGATTGTCAAACAGATACTTGCAGTAGGCATCATTGGCAGCTATCATCGGGAATTTCAGCTTTCCGGCCTTGGCAAGCGAATGAAGGCGCAGCACGCCGGTCGTCGTCTCCTCCGAGCCTCCTATGACCTTGCCGATAAGCTCGGTTCTTTTCTCGTGAATCATATTGACGAGGTCGCCGCCATCGTCAATGATTATGTCGGGCTTCGTGTCAAGAGCCTTCTCCAAGAAGGTGTCGTACTCCTTTTCGTCGCAGCCGTGCCATGCGAAAACATCAATGCCGTCCTCCACGAGAGCCGCCGCCACATCGTCCTGCGTCGAGAGCGGGTTGCTCCCCGTCACGGTCACATCCGCGCCGCAGTTCTTCAGCACGGTCGCAAGATATGCGGTCTTCGCCTCAAGATGTATGGTCATTGCGAGCCGCTTTCCGGCAAACGGTTTTGTCTTTGAATACTTTTCCTCGATGTGATTGAGCACGGGCATGAAATTTTTCACCCATGCTATTTTGTCGTGTCCCGACGGGGCAAGCTTGATGTCGCGAATCATAGAGTCCATATTAAATTCCTCCCAATCTCATTATACTTTTTATAATCCGTCATATCCAGATCTATCGGCGTGACCGCGATATAGCCCTCCCCCGTTTTTTCGATGTCGGTGTCCCGGCTATTATCGAAATCATATATTTCCCCATCCATATAATAAAACACTTTTCCATTTTCTTCAATACGCTGAAACGCATTAAGATAATCGCGATGCCCCACGGTCGAGACGGCAAAGCGCGGCACGCCGTCCCTGTACTCGACGGGATAATTCAGATTGAGCAGAAAAAATTTCCCAAATCGAGCAAAAAAATCAGGGATTGCCTTTCTCACCGACAGAGCGACCTCGCCATAGGAGAGCCTCGACTTGACGTCAAGCGAAACGGAAAACGACGATATGCCGTGCATGTATCCCTCCATCGCCGCGCTGACCGTCCCCGAGTATAGCACATCGGTGCCGAGATTAGCTCCCCTGTTGATGCCTGAGATGACGAGGTCCGGCTTTTCCCCCGCGTCGCACATGGCCTCCAAATAGAGCTTCACGCAGTCAGTCGGCGTGCCATGTATTTTCCACGTCTCCCTTGCGCCGTCAAACAGGCTGTCGCATCGCTCGATCTCGATGCGCCGCTTGAAGGTTATCGCGTGAGCCATGCCGCTCTGATTCTCGGAGGGCGCGGCGACGATTATCTCATTATCGCCGCGCAGGGCATCAAACAAGGCACGAATCCCCTCCGCGCCTATGCCGTCATCATTCACCAAAAGAATACGCATATTTTCAAATGAGTCCTTTCAAAATCAAGAAGTATATCACATATTATATAATCTTTTGAATGGCTTTCTCGACGAGCTCATTCGGCACGTCGCCTCTTATCTCCACTCTGCCTATCTCATTCACGAGCACCCAGTGAACATTCCCGTTTACCGTCTTCTTGTCGCGGAGAATGTCTCGCATCATTGGCGCCAATTCGCATCCCTCTGCGCGGGTCGGCAGATGCAGCCTCTCAACAAGAGAGCCGACTCTTTTGACGCTCGATTCATCGCATAGCCCGAGCAGCCTCGAAAGCTCCGCCGCGCCAATCATCCCGATGGCAACCGCCTCGCCATGATTATATCGCGTGTAATGCGTCTCCTTTTCAATGGCGTGGCCAATAGTATGACCGAAATTCAGTATGCCGCGAAGCCCATTGTCACGCTCGTCCTTTGCGACGACGTCCGCCTTTATCTCGCATGAACGCTTCACGATGTGAGCGATGGAAGATTGCTCCATCGACAGAATGTCATCTGCGTGTTTTTCAAGAAATTCAAAGAAATCGGCGTCATAAATCACGCCATATTTTATTACCTCTCCAAGCCCCGTGTGCAGCTCCCGTTTCGGCAGCGTGCCAAGGCAATGCAAATTGACGAACACGGCGAGCGGCTGATAAAACGCGCCTATAAGATTTTTGCCCATGGAGTGATTGACGGCAACCTTGCCGCCGACGCTGGAGTCAACCTGAGCAAGCAGGCTGGTAGGCATCTGAAAGAACGGAATGCCCCGCATATATGTCGCAGCGACGAACCCCGCGAGATCC
>JAFTAB010000077.1 GCA_017458745.1 Schwartzia sp. (in: firmicutes)
GAAATTCCTGTCGCAGGGTCTGTGTATGTGAACTGCCGGAAAGAATCCACCACCGGCTCTTGCGTGGATGATGTCTCCACTGTCTTGCCGCTTGGCTCGTAGACTGTTCCGTCTATTGCCTGCACCTGCCCCGTCTGCTTTATTTTGATGGAAAGGTCGGGCGGTTTCCTGTCCGACCTTGTCGGCGCGTCTGTCCCGTTTCCATGACGGCCGTGCTTTTCCGGATTCGGCTTTTGGGAAAGGTCGCCATCGTATGCTGTGTTTTCGCAGTCAAGGCGCAGCACGACGAAGGAGCCGGGGATATCGTTGGAGGTGAGTGCCGGCCTGTTGTTGACGCAGGCGAAGCGGACGGTTTTGCCCTCCACTTGGAAATCCTCGGCGGAGACGGACGCCGCATCAATGGGCTTCGGGTATTTCAGCGCAACCGTCGAGATTTTTTCACCGTCCCCGAATACCTCGGCAAATCCGATGGCCTCCTTTATGGGGAGCCCGTCGCCTGCCTCGCTCGCGCTTGCGATGCACTGCGCGCTCCCGAGAGCCATCAGCCCTAGCCCTGCCAATAGCACCCGCTTTTTCCAGTTTTTCATTCAAACCGCTCCTTTTCAAAAAATTTTACTAAATTGCTCTGCATCCTGCTCGCGGAGGACAGACGCCTCCGCCTTGCACGGTATATCTCAAAACCACATATTCACTATTGTCATGTATATCGGTATCACGATCATACCGAAGAGGATCGTGACAAAGGAAAGCGCGGCGGCGTATCGGCTGTCTGCGCCGTACTGCTTCGACACGATGGTCAGCATCGTCATGGCGGGCATTGCGGCCTGCATGGTGAACACCTTCACGGACATCGGCGATACGCTGATGAACGGCACAAGCACCAGCACGCAAAGAGGGCAGACGACATAGCGGCCGACAAGCCCCCACGCCAAATCTTTTTCAAAACGAAAATGCCTGAGCGAGATATGGCTGATCTCTATGCCGATGAAGAGGAGCGAGAGCGGCGTGGTAAGCTGCCCGGTGTAGCGAAGCCCGTCGGCTATCCCGCTCGGGAGGGACAAGCCCGACAGCACAAAGGCGATGGACACGAAAAAGGCAAGAAGTGACGGCGAGAGAATCTTTTGGAACGTGGCGGGTGAAAAGAAGCTCTCACGCGCCCTGTTGGTGTCGCCCGCGATATTGTTCACCCCGAGCGTCCAAAAAATCAGCGTATTGACCACATAGTAAAGCATGACCGCGGGGATGCCTTCCTCGCCGAAGAGGGCAAGGTTCACCGGCAGGCCGATGAACATGGTGTTCGAAATGAAAAAATTTGTGCAGAATACGCCCTGCCGCCCGCGCTTTATATTGAGCATTCGGGTGGCGATCCAGCCCACTGCCATCGCCAAAACCATCGAGGCGATGGGGAGCAGCGTATCGGGCAACAGCGCAACGAGTTTCTCGGATGTGAAGTTTTTGGTCAGGCTGATGAATATGGAGCAGGGCAGCGCAATCGTCGTCACGAGCCTTGCTGTCAATGCCTCGCTTTTCGCGTCGAACCAGCCGCGCGCGCTCAACGCATATCCGAGCGCGACGAGGAAAACAATGGGGCACATGGCGGTGACCGCCTGCAATATAAATTCTCCCATATAAAACCTCCCGTCCTGCCGCCATCTCCGGCGGCACTTATAACGTGCGCGAAATTGATATTATGTCAAAAACGCACACGTTAATTTCTTAAAAATCTTTTCCGTTTCCCATGAAGTCCACAAGGTTGACGTGTTGAATACCATTTCGTTGTTGAAGCAGGGAATCGGCTGTAACTACATATTTAGGATAATTATCCCTTATCATTTCAAGAGGTCTGTATTCGCGGTCTTCTGTTTCTTTCGACAGAGCGATTGTATAAGCAACCTGAACATAGGAATA
>JAFTAB010000078.1 GCA_017458745.1 Schwartzia sp. (in: firmicutes)
CTCCTCACGGATAAAATGAGACTTATTCAGTGGGAGTTTTTGACTCCCACTGAATCTAGTCGAATTTACCCATTGCCTTATGGGCGCTTATCTCCCGCTTAAGAAGCGGGAGTATTAGCGCCCGTTAGCATCGGATAAAATGAGACTTATCCAGCTGGAGTTTTAACGCCTCGGGTCATTTTATTATGCGTTTCCTTGATTTTATACATTTTTGTGCTAATATATTTCATATCAAAATATAATGGAAGAGATTATTTTATATGACCAGCTTTAGGAAGGGGCACATTTCAATCGCCCTTGTCTGCATGATTTTAGGCTTCATGCTGTCATACCAGTATCGCATAGCGAGCGAGCAAAAAAACTCTCTCCCGCGCCAGCGCGTCGAGGAGCTGGCCGCGAGGCTCGTCGATGTCGAGCGTGAGCGTGACACGCTGAAGGAAGAGGTATCGCGGCTGACCCTTGAGGCAGCAGAGAATGAGACAGCCGAGACCCCGCGCGACATCGCGCTAGAGGAGCTGCGCCTGAGATCGGGGCTCGTCCCGCTTGAGGGGCCCGGCGTTATCGTGACAATCGACGACAGCAAGAAAAAGGCGAAAGTCGATGAAAACGAGAACCTCTACGTCATTCACGACGACGATTTGCTGAGGGTCATAAACGAGCTTAGGGCGTCGGGGGCCGAGGCCATTTCACTGAACGGGCAGCGCCTCATCGGAACGTCCGAGATACGCTGCGCGGGGCCGACGCTCTCCGTGAACAACGTGCGCTCGGCGCCTCCTTATGAGATAAGCGCGATAGGAGACCCAAAAACACTTGAGCAGGCTCTCAAGATGCGCGGCGGCGTTGCCGACACTCTGAGCGTATGGGGCATCACCCTCGACATCCAAAAAACTGACAGCATCAAAGTGCCCGCCTACAAGGGCAACGCGTCGTACCAGTTCGCGCGCGCGGCAGAGGAGGCGCAGCAATGATACTTGCGATTATCGGCCTTGCCATCGGCCTCGTCATCGGAGCGATATGCCCTATCGCCGCGCCTCTGATGAGCACCCGCCTGCTCGCCGTCGCGCTGCTCGCCGCTCTCGACTCCGTTTTCGGCGGCCTGCGCTCCGTGAAGGAGAAAAAATTTGATACCACGATTTTCATCACGGGATTTTTTTCCAACGCGATTCTCGCCGCGCTTCTTGTTTTCATCGGGGATCGCCTTGGGCTCGACCTGTACTACGTCGCGCTCCTCACATTCGGGTTCCGCGTATTTCAAAATCTCGCGATCATAAGGCGCGCTCTGATAAAAAAGGATTAAAACCCGTCAATAAAAATTTTTTGTGGCAGAAAACCTCAATAAATGATAAAATAGCACTGTATTTTTTTCATAACGTAAATATTTTTTCTATTCGTCTTTAATTATCTCTAATAGCTTGGAGGTTTATAGTGTGATTGAGCTAGATGATACGGCAATGGAAGAATTTGCCAAGATAAAAGTCGTGGGAGTCGGAGGCGGCGGGAGCAACGCGGTGAACCGCATGATTTCTGCCGGGCTGAAGGGCGTGGAGTTCATCGCGGTGAACACGGACGCTCAGGCCCTCATGCACGCTCTCGCGCCCAAGCGTATCCAGATAGGCGACAAGCTAACGCGAGGTCTGGGTTCCGGCGGCAAGCCCGAGATTGGGGCGAAAGCGGCTGAGGAAAGCCGCGACGACCTGATAAACGCGCTCGACGGTGCGGACATGGTATTCATCACCGCGGGCATGGGCGGCGGCACCGGGACAGGCGCATCGCCCGTCGTCGCGGCGTGCGCGAAAGAGATAGGTGCGCTGACTGTCGCCGTCGTCACGAAGCCGTTCGCATTCGAGGGGCGTCGCCGCTCGCTCAATGCCGACAGCGGCATCTTGAATCTTCGCCGCGAGGTCGATACAATAATCACGATTTCAAATGACAAGCTCCTCTCGATGGTCGACAAGAAGACGCCGATGATGGAGGCTTTCAAGCTCGCCGACGGCGTGCTCCACAAAGGCGTGCAGGGCATATCCGACCTCATCTCGCAGGAGGGCATGGTCAATCTGGACTTCGCCGATGTCAAGACCACGATGTCGAACGCCGGCCCGGCTCTGATGGGAATGGGCGAGGGCTCAGGCGAGAACGCGGTGGTCGAGGCAGCCCACGCCGCCATCGAGTCGCCGCTGCTTGAGATGAGCATACAGGGCGCGCGCAGCATAATAATCAACGTCACCGGCTCGCAGGACAAGGTCACGCTCTACGATGTGAATGAGGCCGCCTCCGAGATACAGGAATCAGCGAGCGAGGACGCGAACATCATATTCGGCGCGGCGTATGACGACACGCTCGGCGACACGGTGCGCGTCACCGTCGTGGCGACACGTTTCGAGGGCGAGGAGGAGGTCGTCGGCGTGCAGCAGCAGCAGCCTCAGTACCAGCAGATGGCCCAGCCGCAGCAGCAAATGCCGATGACTCAGGCTCAGCCGCAGCAGGGAGAGCCTCAGCCGCAGCAACAGCCACAACCAATGATGCCAAAATTTTCTATTGCGCCTCCATCGTGGCTCAACAAGCATTAAGGAGCTGCCCCTCAATAATTTGCGCTTATCGCTCATAGCGTTGACGAATTTATCCTTTTGAGCAGGCACAAGTTATTTTCGAGCACTTCCTGATAAACAAAATTTTGCAGGGCGCATAATTGCGCCCTATTTTTCTTGCAAAGGTGCATTTTCATGAAACGATATTCTTCGTTTTCGTTGCTGGCTTTTTCGCTGGCGCTCATCGCTCTCATCGGCATGACCATGATGAGAAGCCACGCCGACGACAAGACAATGCGCGAGCCAACCGAGAAAATCGTCGTGTGTACGACGATGCCTATCGAGCAGGCAGGCTTGCTCGCGGCGGAGTACGAATCGCTGCGCCATGTGCGGGTCGATTTCATTCCGCTGTCGCCAAGCGACGCGATGACAAAGCTGAAAACAGATGCCAAGTCAAAATCAAACGAGGTCGACTTGGTGCTCGCGGACAGCTCCGTGCTGGAGGAAGCCGCTAAAGACGGCATATTTGTCCCCTACGTCTCCGAGGCGACCGACTCCGTGCCTGACAGCATGAAATCAAGCGACTCGGCGTGGGTCGGCACATGGTATGACCCAATCGTGCTTTGCTTCAACAGCGACTATATCAATACGCTCCCCCATGTCCCGTCCACTTGGAGTGAGCTCTCATCATTCAAAAACATTCGCGTCGGCATGACAGACTTTCTTGCCGCCGACGCCGCCGCTAATTTCTATTTCTCGCTCGTCGCGACATACGGCGAGCCATCATCGCTGAAAATGATGGCGGAAATCCATAAGAGCGTCGTGCAATATGCGAAGTACCTCTCCACTCCCGTCCGCATGGCGGGAATGGGCGAGGTCGATGTGTCAATAGCGGTGCTGTCGGAATCAATACGATACATGAGCGACGGATACCCCGTTCAGGTAGTATATCCTGAGGACGGCACCTCATACATGCTCACGGGCGCGGGGCTAATAAATGAAGATAACCCGAGGGCGAAGGAATTTATCGAGTGGCTGCTCTCTGACGAGGCTCATCTCGTGCTGGAGAGCGAGGGCGCATACTTCGTGCCTGCCAACCAGTCAATTCTCGCCTACAAAATGAACGCGGGAAAGAACATGACTCTTTTTGGCATACGCCCGCGCCTGTCCGAGAAGGAAAGGCACGACCTCCTTGACAGATGGGTGAAATATGTCAGATTGCAATAACACAGTTCCAACGACAATAATTTTTAATCAGTGTGCTACCTTGCAGGAGGAAAAATGAAAGCAGGATTCGTAAGCCTTGGCTGCGCCAAAAATCTAATCGACACAGAGGTAATGCTTGGCATATTGAAGGAAAGCGGCATAGAGCTGACGCACGAGCCTTCCGATGCTGACATTCTCATCGTGAACACTTGCGCCTTTATCGAGTCGGCGAAAGAGGAATCGATCACGACGGTGCTCAACATGGCCGAGTACAAGAAGCCGGAAAACGGCAAATGCAGGTCGCTGGTAATCACGGGCTGCCTCGGACAGCGTTACGGGCAGGAGCTGCTCGACGAGATGCCCGAGGCGGACGCCATCCTCGGCACCGGCACTTTCCCCCGCATCATGGAGGCCGTCAGGGAGTCGCTGGCAGGCAACCGCGTCGTGCTCGTCGGAGAGGACACGACGATATACGACGCGAAAATGCCGCGCATCTTGACGACGCCATCCTACACGGCGTACGTCAAGATAGCAGAGGGCTGCAACAATGCCTGTGCATTTTGCGCGATACCGCTCATCAGGGGAAAATACCGAAGCCGAAAAATCGAGGACATCACGACCGAGGTAAAGCGCCTCGTGAAAAACGGAGCCAAGGAAATCATACTCATCGCGCAGGACACCGCGAGCTATGGCCGCGACGTGTACGGCAAGCCTTCACTTGCAAGACTGCTGAGGAGACTCGTGAAAATCGGTGGGCTGCGCCTCATAAGGATTCTATACTCGTACCCGACATTTTTCACCGACGAGCTGATTGACACTATCGCTAATGAGCCGAAAATCGCAAAATACGTCGATTTGCCGATGCAGCACGCCCACGACGGCGTGCTCAAAAAAATGCACCGCGCCGACACGCGGGCGAGCATGGAGGCGCTCATAAAAAAACTCAGAGAGCGCATACCGGGCATCACAATCCGCTCGACATTCATCGTCGGCTTCCCGGGCGAGACCGACTCGCAGTACCAGACGCTTCGGAACTTCGTCGAAGAGCAACGCTTCGCCAAGGTCGGAATATTCACCTACTCCGAGGAGGAGGGCACCGCCGCCGCCAAGATGGGAGACAAGATACCGGACGACATAAAGGAGGAGCGCTATCACGACCTCATGAGTGTGCAGGCGAAAATCTCCGAGGAAATCAATAAGTCAATCGAGGGGCAGGAGCTTGCTGTGCTCGTCGAGGGACGCGACGAGCAGCAGGAGAATATCGCATACGGCCGATCATATCGCGAGGCGCCGGATGTCGACGGGCAGGTATATATCGAGGGCGACACCGACAGCCGGCCGGGCGACATCGTGAAGGTAAGAATAACGCAGGGATTTGCCTACGACGTTGTCGGGGAACTCATAAAATGAGACCGATGAAGCGGGAGTATTAGTGCCCGTCATCATCGAATAAAATGAAAATCAAGGGCGCGCGACCGCGCTCTTTTCTTTAAGGAGGAGATTTGAATGATAGTCGAACTGATCACGACGGGCAGCGAGCTGCTGCTGGGGCAAATCGTCAACACCAACGCCGCATGGATGGCGCAGAAGCTCAACGAGATAGGCTTTGACGTGTGCTACCAGACGACGGTGGGCGACAATCGCGCCCGCATGGAAGAGACAGTGCGCCATGCTCTCACGCGGGCGAACATTATAATCACCTCCGGGGGGCTAGGGCCCACGCGCGGGGACATCACAAAAGAAGTCTGCGCCGATGTATTCGGCCGTGCGCTGTCGCTGAACGAGGAATGTGCGGAAAGGCTAAAAGAAAATTTCCGCCGCCGCGAGAAGGAAATGACCGAGAACAACCTCCGCCAAGCGATGATACCCGAAGGCGCAAAAATCCTCGTCAATCATGCGGGCACGGCCCCCGGCATAGTGCTGGAGGAAGGGGACAAAGTCATCATAAATCTTCCCGGGCCGCCTCACGAGATGAAGGACATGTTCACGCGCAGCGTCGTTCCGTATCTCGCGGAGAAATTCGGCCTCGATGCCGTCATCATCTCGCGCGTACTCGACACCTACGGCATCGGCGAGTCGCAGCTTGAAACGAAGATACAGGATCTGATTCTGGCGCAGAAAAATCCGACGCTTGCACTGCTCTGCCGACCGACAGGCAACATAATACGCATAACCGCCAAGGCGAAGACAAGGAGCGAGGCAGAATCTCTCATCGCGCCCGTCGAGTCGGAAATCCGCTCGCGCGTCTCGGACTTCATCTATGCCGTGGACGATGAGCCGATGGAGGAGATTGTCGGCAAGCTGCTAAAGGAAAAGCGTCTCACCATTGCCGCCGCCGAGTCATGCACCGGCGGGCTTTTCACCAGCCGCCTCACCGATGTCGCGGGCGCCTCGGAATATGTCAAAGGCTCAATCGTCTCATACACGCTTGCCGTGAAAGAAAAAGCTCTCGGCGTAAAAAAATCGACACTCGACGAGCACGGCGCGGTTTCCGAGCAGGCCGCACGGGAGATGGCTGAAGGAGCAAGAAGCGCCATGTCGAGCGACATCGCCGTCGCCATCACGGGCAACGCCGGGCCGTCGCCGTCGGAGGGAAAGCCGATCGGCTTGGTCTATGTCGCGGTGGCAGGCGAAAGAGGCACCGTCTGCGAGAAAAATATTCTGAGCGGCAAACGCGCGCAAATAAAATTCAGCGCGAGCCAATCCGCGATGAACATGGTCCGAAGATATTTGCTCGGCGAAATATAAATGAGAGGATTTTTATATGTACACCGCCTATCTTTTTGACTTTGACCTCACGCTCGTCGACTCCTCCGATGCCATCGCGATGTGCTTCAACAAGACGCTCGCCTCTCTCGGAAGAGATACAGTGCCGCCCGACACGGTGAAGCGCACAATCGGTCTGCCCATGCGGGTCGCCGTGGGGAAAATCATCGGGACTGACAACGCGGCCGTCATAGAGAGCTTCATCCAAAGCTATCAGCCATTCGCCGACAGATATATGACCGACAACACGATATTTTTCCCGCGCACGGTCGCGACACTCACCGAGCTGAAAAATCGCGGTGCGGGGATTGCCATCATCTCATCAAAGACGGCAAACCGCATCGCCGAGAAATTCGAGCGCGAGCGGCTGGCTCACCTTATCGACCTGATAATCGGGAGCAAGGACGTGGAAAAACTGAAGCCCGCCCCCGACGGAATAAATATGGCAATCAAAAAGCTTGGCCTCAATAGAGAGCAAACTATATACTGCGGGGACAGCATCATCGACGCGGAGGCAGCGCAAAACGCGGGGCTGGACTTCGCCGCGGTGACGACAGGCACGACCACCGCCGACGAGCTAAAAAAATACCCGCACAAAATAATCATGCGGGATATAGAGGAAATATTGAAGCTGTAACGTCAATCTTTCAATTTTATCCGATGCTGACGGGCGCTAAAACTCCCGCTTCTAAAGCGGGAAATAAGCGCCCATAAGGCAATGGGTAAATTCGACTAGATTCAGTGGGAGTATAAAACTCCCACTGAATCTAGTCTCATTTTATGTTACGCACAGGTATATCGGATTCTTGAAATTTTTGACTATGGGTAATTTGCCAAGCAAAATATAGGGAGACAATCACTGTTGCGGATACTATTGACATATAAACCGCAGGATGTATAATATAGGTAGCGGTGGAGGGCATCACCCTCTAGTGAGGCTGACACTTACAAACCCGAAAGTGATGCCGGACGTATGGGCCGGAGCGTTGGCGGACAACATAAAAACCCGAAAGTGATGCCGGACGTATGGGCCGGAGCGTTGGCGGGCAACATAAAAATCAGTCACTAAGGACGGCGGACAATTGCTACGGCATTGTAGCCGTCCTTTAAATTTATCGAGGGTGAAATCTACATGGATAATAGAAAAATTGAAGCATTAGGGATATTGTCACGATGTGCTTTAGAATATGATAATGAACTTTCCAATAGAAATATTTTATTTATTTATGTAGATAAAAGAGGACAAACTAATGTATTTGAAACAACATTTTTAAATTCAAATTATTTACACCTTACTGGTATTCAAACTAATATTGATTCTGTAAATTTTTATAAAAAATGTCTAAATAGAAAACTGACGGCTGATGACATAGCTTTTAAGGAAGATGGAACAACTTGGAGAAAACTCAATATTTTGCCAAGGTTTGTATGCAAGAATATCAGTGCGAATATGCTTGGTCGTTTTTCTGCAACAGGGATGAAACTGTACACGGAAAAAGTTGTCGGTCAAGTAAATGGAACTTTTGGTTTCATTTTGGATCCAAGCAGGAATATATATGTTCCAAATACTATCTTGGAAGAAGATATCCGCAAGTTGTCTAATGATACTCATCGAATTATATATACATTCAGAAAAAATATCGAGGATATGAAATACGATGAAATCGTATATGTTGCAAAGAAACTTAATTTAAATAAGATTAGAATTTCTCTCCCATTACAATTAGATTATTTAAAATATTATATTCGTGACAATAGTCAACAAAATGCAAGATAGTGCTTTTATTTTTTTCAACTTGAAGCGTCAGATTGAGGAAATCATCAGTGTGGATGATTTCGATTATGTTGCGCACAGGTATATCACGCATCCGATGGATTCTTGAAATTGTAGACTATGGTTAATTTGCCAAGCAAAATATAAGGAGACAATCACTGTTGCGGATACTATTAACA
>JAFTAB010000079.1 GCA_017458745.1 Schwartzia sp. (in: firmicutes)
CGGCAAAAGCGTCGCCGTCGGAAATGACAGGCTGATGGAGGATGTCGGCGCGGAGTGGCACGAGTGCGAGAAAGTCGGCACCATAATCCATGTCGCTATTGACGGCCAATATGTCGGCCATGTCATCATCTCCGACGTGGCAAAGCCTACATCGAAGGAGGCTCTCGCCGCTCTGAAAGAGGAGGGCGTGGGCGAGACCGTCATGCTGACGGGCGACCAAAAGAGGGTGGCGGACAATGTCGCGGCCGAGCTGGGGCTCGACACCGTGTACAGCGAGCTGCTGCCCGCCGACAAGGTTGAAAAGGTCGAGGCCCTGCTGAAGGGCAAAGAAGGCACCGAAAAGAAGCTCGCGTTTGTCGGCGACGGAATCAATGACGCGCCGGTGCTCTCCCGCGCCGATGTGGGCGTGGCCATGGGGGCGCTCGGGTCGGATGCCGCAATCGAGGCGGCGGACGTCGTGCTCATGGACGACGACCCGCTGCGCATCAGCCTAGCCATGAAAATCGCGAAAAAAACTATCGCCATCGTGAAGCAGAATATCGTGCTCACGCTCGGCGTCAAGGCGGCGTGCCTCCTTCTCGGCGCGATGGGCATGGCGAGCATGTGGGCAGCCATATTCGCCGATGTCGGCGTGATGGTCATAGCCGTGCTCAACGCAATGCGGGCAATGCTCGTAAAAAAATAACGGTACATAGTAATGGATAACTTCCTCAAGAAGGCGGACAGGTTTTATCTGAGTATCGCAATGCCGGCGGCGATAGAGGGCATCTTCATGATACTCCTCGCGTCGGCCGACCTCATAATGGTCGGCTCTGTCGGCGCGATGGCAGTCGCAGCGGTCGGGGTATTCGTTCAGCCGAGAATGGCCCTTTTGACATTCACCCGCTCGCTCGCCTCCGCGGTGACCCTCCGCGCGTCGTATCTCTGCGGCGAGGGCAGGCCGCGCGCTTTCGCGGTGACCCTGCTGAAGCAGTCGGCGCTGTTCGGCGCGGTATTGCTCGGCGCGATTCATTTCGCTTTTTGGTATTTCCTCGCCGAGATTTTCAAAGTAATGGGCGCGACGAGCGAATATTTCGCTCTCGCCATGGACTACGGGAGCATCGCGACAATAGGCGTGATGCTCACCTCAATGGCGATAATGCTTCAGGCCGTGCTGCTGGGATACGGCAAGACCGCCGTCATCATGCGCACCAATGTCATCGGCAATATCGTGAATGTCGTCGTCAATGCCATTCTGATTTTCGGCATCGGGCCGTTTCCGCGGCTTGGCGTCGTGGGCGCGGCATACGGCACATTGGTCGGCACAGCCGTGACGCTTGTCCTCACCTGCACGTCGCTTTACAAGGATGGGTTTCTCGCCGGCGGCAAGTGGATACCCGATTCCGATTTTTATCACGACATCATACCTGTCTCGATGAGCGTTTTCGCCGAGCAGGGCAGCGAGCGCATCGGCATGCTGCTCTTCGCGCGCATGGCGGCAGACCTTGGCGCTATTCCCTTCGCGGTTCACAGCATCTGCATGAATATCTGCGATTTTTACTACTGCTTCGCGCAGGGATTCGGCAAGGCGAGCATGGTCCTCGCGGGGCAGGCGTTCGGCAAGAAGGATCACGAGGACTGGCATCTTTACAGGCAGGTCGGCATCAAGTGGACTTTTCTTCTGTCGCTGCTGGCCTTCCTTCTGACAGTGATTTTCCGCGACAATATCTTCAGCATTTACTCCAGCGACCCCGAGTCGATCGCCATGAGCAGCGTCATTATGCTGTACGTCGCGGCGGTGAGCTTCCCCGAGGCGCACGCGCTCATATCGGCGGGCGTACTGCGGGGCACCGGGCACACATCACTCGTCGCGGCTTACTCTTTTTTAAGCGTGACAGTGATGCGCCCTATACTCACGGCGGTATTCATCTACGTCATGGACTGGGGCATCATCGGGCTGTGGCGCGCGCTTTTCATAGACCAGTGCATAAGGGCGCTGTCGTCGGAGCTGTTCGTGCGGCACATCGCGCACAAGGACTCATTCCTGGCGCAGGCCCCTTACAAGAGAGATTGATTATTTAACCGAAAAAAAAGAGCGAGCTTAGTTGCAAAGCGACAAAGCTCGCTCTTTTTAATTCAATATCGAGACGGAAGATTATATCATTAGCCTTTATATTTCATTGCATATATGTTATGATATGAATTTAGAGAAAAAACGCAATTAAATGAGACTTATACTTGTCCCGGTTCAAAATTCGGGCCTGATTTAAGTATAAGGAATTTGACACGCAGGACATTTTTGCAATATATATGTTCTTTTTGCAAAACGGAGGTGAGGCGCCGCTTATGCCTTGTACGCCGGCCTAAAGCGACGCGCTGCATGACAAATATTAATATTTCATCCGGCCGCGGCCATAGCTTTTTCATGCAAAATTCCGGTGAGATACTGAGCCGCATCATGTCGCAGAGCAACATGTTCGCTTTGGTCTACTATCCCCATGACCACAGCTACGATATACTGAGCCTGCCAAAGGAATTTTCCGCTATGCCGCTCACCGGCCTAAATTTCCCGAACGACGTGCTGCCATTTTTTCACCTGTCGTATGACGACGAGCTGGCGCTGCGCGACGCCGTGAGGAGAATCGACGGCGGCTCGCCCGAGGAGGAGCTGACAATCGCGGCAAACGTGGGCAGCTCAATCATGTGGATGAATTTTCATCTGATGAATTTCCTCGACGCGGACGGCAACACCAAGTACGCCATAGGGTACGGGTTCAATATCACGTCGGAGAAGAAGCGCGACAATCTCATCATGAACACGATCGTGCATGAGAGCTGCGACTTCATAGCGTCGATCGACCCCAAGACGGGGCTCGCGTCGTTCAGCTATCTCTCGGCCAAGATTCGGGCCATGGTGCCGAAATGGAATATTGATGTCCTGCTGCCGTACGAGGAGGAAATCACCAGCGTAATTGACTCCTTTTTCACCGGCGACATGCGCGACGAGCTGCTAAGGACCGCGAGCCTTCCATATATCATCTCCCATCTTGAAAAAGAGCCTATATTCGCGACGAGCTATGACATCATGGAAAAGGATACTCTCGCCCACAAGCAGCTCCAGTACTGCTGGCTTGACAACACGAGGCGGGAGCTGCTCGTCCTCCAGAACGACGTCACCTCGACTGTCGAGGAGGAGAACAGCCGCACGAGGAAAGAGGAGGAGAGCCGCAAGGTACTCAATTACATCGCCCTTGAAGTTTACGATTTCATCTCCATCCTCGATCTCAATGACGGCTGCATGGAGCTTGTGAGCGGCAGCTATTTCACTAACGGCGCGCCCACGCCGCCGAGCATGAAGCGGATCGCCGCCGACAAACTGGCGCGGAGCATCTCCGAAATGTACCTCGAGGGGCAGGAGGCGGAGCGGTTCATTCGAGAGTTGAACCTGAGGGAAATCGAGAAGCAGCTGGGCGAGAAACCGAAGCTGGTATTTGTCTACGATGTCACGAAAAACGGCGCGCCAATCGCGCGCAAGATTATACGGGTAAAATGGCTGAACGAGGAAAAACGCCAGGCCCTCGTGACCAAGGCCGACATCACCGAGTCGTATATGAAAGACCAGCAGCTAAAGATATACCAGATTTTCCAAGAAGGCATAAGCCGGATGTTCGACTCCGCCTTCATACTCAATCTCGACAAGAACGAGTATGTGACAGTGCAGATATCCGACACGATGGCGAAATATATCCCGCCGCGCGGCAAAAAGACGGATCTGATAGAGATATTCGTCTCCGCGATAAAGGGGCAATCAAACAACCAGATGTCGGAGGAACTGGCAGAGAAAGTGAGGGAGCTTGAGCTGAAGCTCAGCACCGACTGGATGAGGGAGCATGTGCGCGGCAATGACATAGTCGAGATCGACTACCACCGCCCGAGGGACGGCAAGGAAAAATGGTTCCGCGAGTCGTTGTTCGCCGTGGGGACAAACGAGGCGGGCATAACAAACCGCGTAATCGTTTTCACCACGGAAACGACTGTGGCGATGACGGAGAGAAATCGCCTGAAGCAGGCCCTCATTGACGCGGCCAATGCCGCCGAGCAAGCGAGCAAGGCAAAGACCGCGTTCCTCGCGAACATGAGCCACGACATAAGGACCCCGATGAACGCGATCGTGGGATTCACCGGCATAGCGACGGCGCACATCGGCGACAAGGCAAAGGTCGAGGACTGCCTGAGCAAGATACTACTGGCGAGCAACCATCTCCAAAGGCTCATAAACAACGTGCTGGAAATGAGCCGCATAGAGAGCGGCAAGGAAAGCCTCGACGAGAGGAAGTGCTGCCTGCTGGAGCTGGTGCAGAGCATCGTGGCAGTAGTGGAGCCGCAAATAGCAAAAAAACACCAGATATTCTCGGTGGAGTGCGGCGACCTCCGCGACGAGCACGTGTACGCCGATGAGCTGAAGCTCAATCAAGTGCTCATCAATCTCATCGGCAACGCCGTCAAATATACCCCCGCGGGCGGGAAGGTGACCTTCCGCATAGAGGAGCACCCGACATCAAGGGAACAGCACGCGGGCTACAGGTTCATAATAAGCGACACGGGAATCGGCATGAGCGAGGATTTCTTGGCGCACATAGGGCGGCCTTTTGAGAGGGAGGCAAACACGACCATCAGCGGAATCGAGGGAACGGGGCTGGGGCTCACCATAACAAAGAGCATCATCGAGATGATGGGCGGCACGCTCACCATAAAGAGCGCCCTAGGAAAGGGCAGCACATTCATCGCGTCCATCGAGCTGAAGAAGTGCGAGGACGACCACGAGAGCCACAGCGACGAGCCACTCGCGGTCGCCGAGCCCGAGACGCAAGACCACCAAGCGGATCACACCGAATGTCTGAAAACGAGGCACCTCCTCGTCGTCGAGGACAACGAGCTGAATCAGGAGATCGCGGTGGAGGTGCTGAAATCCGCCGGGTTCGAGGTAGAGCTGGCAAGCGATGGCTCGGAGGCGGTGGAGCTGCTGAAAAACACGGAGCCGGGACAAATAGACGTGGTGCTGATGGACGTGCAAATGCCGATAATGGACGGCTACGAGGCTACGAGGCAAATCAGGAAATCGACGCGCCCGGATCTCGCAGCTATCCCGATAATCGCGATGACGGCCAACGCATTCGAGGAGGACAGGCAGATGGCGTTCTCCGCGGGAATGAACGACCACGTGGCGAAGCCGCTCGACGTGAATCTGCTGCTGGCCACGATAAAAAAATTTTTAAGATAATTAAAACGTGTTTTTTCGTGCGGAAAACCAATGGACAGGAGAGGCCATGCAAGAGGGCAGGCAAAATGCCAGCCGCTTTCCGCCCCGGGCGCACGGCAAAAAACGGCAAGCATGGGAGGCATCTCAATGAACAATTCTCGCATAAGGGAAATGAACATGGTCGCGCTTTTCGCGGCATTATCAATAGTCGGGGGAATGTTCATCGTCATACCGACGCCTTTCGCCAGATGCGCCCCAGTCCAGCATATCGTAAATGTGATGTGCGCCGTCATGCTCGGCCCCCGCTGCGGGGTGGCGGCCGCTTTCATCGCGAGCGTGATTCGCAATCTTCTCGGCATAGGGACGCTCGTCGCTTTCCCCGGCAGCATGTGCGGCGCATGGCTCTCCGGCATGATGTACCGGCGATTTCATAAAGTGCACGCCGCCGTCGCGGGTGAGATAATCGGCACGGGCATTATCGGCGCGCTGCTGGCATACCCCGTGTCGTCGTACATACTCGGCAACAGCGCGGCAGCCATATACACTTTCATCGTCCCGTTCACGGTGAGCACTGCCGCGGGCTCCGCCATTTCCGCGGTGATCATTTGCGCGCTTGAGAAGATGCGCCTCATGAGCGTACTAGAAGAATCCGGAAAACAATAATTCCAAAATTCTAATCCCAAATTAAAAAATTCGTCCTTTTACCATCATGCTTATTGACAACGATTATTTTTAGTGTTATCATCATCCCATAAAGTTCATACGATTGGATCAGGTGTCGTAGACTTAATTGAAAAGCTAGATGAGCTAGCGCGGTCCCGCCACTGTGTCAGCGAGCGACATGGCATATTGTCACCGGAGGTATTGCCCGGGAAGACGCCATTGAGCGATGAGCTGGAGCCAGGAGAACAGCCTGATTATCATCACCGATTGACCCACGGAGTATTGGGAAGGGGATTAGCAAAGTTTGTGGCTATTTGTCTCTTTTCCGTCCCGGGAAAGAGCTTTTTTATTTCTGATTACACTAATATTTGATATATTTCTTCATTCCACTTCATTATTACCGCTCTGCGGTGACAGCGGGGGAGATTTTCCCCCGCATCCCCCCTTTTTTTGGTTGGCTGCCATCATTATGGCTCCATATAAATTTTCGCTAAGGTTTCAGCTCTTTAGCGAAACATTGCTCATACAATAATTTGAGGAAGTCATTTCCTCCGCCGCTCGGCGCCCCCCATGATCGAAATTACGGGGGTCATTTTTTTATTTCTGAAAGGGTGAACTACATGAAAGAGGATCTGGTCGTATGCGGGCTTCATGCCCGACCAGGAGAAAAAATCCATGCCTACGTCGATGCCTGCGGCACTGACGAAAAAATCCCCGTCACGCTGATTCACGGCAGATACGCGGGCAAGCGTCTCGTCATAACGGCGGGAGTACACGGGGCGGAGTACCCCGGCATCATCGCCGCCAGCAAGCTCGCGCGGGAGATTGACCCCGAGCAGCTCACCGGCGAAATCGTGATTTTCCATGTCATGAACATCGGGGGATTTTACGGGCGCGTGGCGGCGCTCGTCCCGGAGGACGGGAAAAATCTGAACAGGGTTTTCCCCGGCACGGCGAACGGGACAGTAACGGAGCGAATAGCCGATTTTCTGACCAATATTTTATCAAATGAGGTGGATTTTTATCTCGACCTTCACTCGGGCGACCTGCACGAGGATCTGCTGCCTCACGCTTTTTACTCCGTCTTCACCAGCCCCGAGGCGCGCGAGAAGTCAATGGAGATAGCGAAAAAGCTCGACATCTCCTGCATGGTCCACTCGCACTCCGACAACGGCAGCCTATTCGGCGCGTCGCTCCATGACGTCCCCGGCCTGCTCATCGAGCGCGGCGGCAACGGGATATGGGCGGACTACGACGCGGAGGCGTACAAGCGCGACCTCTACAGGATTCTATACCATCTCGCGATGTACTACACCGACTACGCGCAAAAGCCGCTGCCCAACGTGCCCGACTACCACACGTCGATACCGCTCTACGCGGAGGCCGACGGCATGTGGATGCCGCGCATAGGCCCGGGCAACTTCGTGAAGGAGGGGGACCTCATAGGCTACATCACGGACGCATTCGGCAACGTGCGCCAAGCCGTGGCCGCAAAGGAGGAAGGGCTGCTCCTCTGCGTGCTGTCGTCGCTCTCCGTGAAAAAGGGAGGATTTCTGAGCTACTCGGCAGTGCGTCAGGAGGCCGGGCACCAGCATTGACAATAATCCCATATAATAAAAAAACAGCGGCAGGGAAATTTTTCTCTGCCGCTTTTTTATATTTTTCGGATTTACCCATTGCCTTATGGGTAAAAATCATAGAAGCCAAAACGTCTTCCTTGGCGTTCAATTCATTTCCGACTTCAAGACCTGCATAATCTGTTCCTCATCCCATCCGCTGGCAATCTTGATAATCGACATATCCTTTCCTGCGCGCCAAAGATTCTTGATGACCTCGATTTTCTTGCTCTCTGCGCCTTGCTCCCAAGCTTCCTCAGCAATTCCTTCGCTCAGATTGCACATTGTCCTCATCTCCTCTTCCATGTCCGACGTCACATCAATATCATACCGGCTTTGCAGGAGCTTCTTTTTCTTTTATATTATATCATTACGCCAGTTTTGCCAAGAGCGCCTCTTGCAGCACTTTGGAAAAATTCAGCTTTGCCGCCAGTGCCTTTTCATTCAGCCAATAAGGAATCGTCAGCGTCTTCTTGACGGATTTCGTCTGCTTGGCAAGGTCGGCGTCAATGCGGATAAGCGTCGTGAAATCCTTTCCCTCCACCGGAATCGCTTTTATATCGCTTGGCTTCGGCAGCTTGCCCGAATGTTCCAATTCCTCGACGACGTAACACTCCAACGCTTCCTCCGCGTCCGCCAAAAGCTCGTCCATCGTCGGGCTGCAGGTCTGGCATCCCGGCAAATCGGGAAACTCCAGCCAAAGCCCTGTCGGATCATTGTGTACCAATGCGGGATATGTGAATATCATCGTTCCCCCTCCTCTGGGCAATTATTTCAAGCCGTTGCGCTTCAAAATCGCGTTCAAAAGTCCGGGCGCGACATCAGTTCCGTGAATGGGTATAATCTCAACGCGGTCGCCTTTTCTGACCTTATGATGACTGCCTTTGACGCCAACCTCTTGCCAACCGTTCCGCAAAAAGAGCTTGAGCAAGTCTTTGTCCTTCATCGCGTCCCTTCTTTCTTTGCGTTTATTTTAGCACGTGTACACGTATAAAACAAGGGGGGCACGGCGATTTTGCCATGCCCTTTGTTGCTTTTTAGGCCTTCCTTCATTATGATATATATACAGAGAAGGAATCGGAGGTGTTCTGCATGTTGGCGGAAATCATGGACAACGGGCAAATTGCTTTGCCGCCTGCCTTTATGGATCAACTGAAATGGAAAATAGGCGACAAACTGAATATTTTGGTGGAAAATGGGGAACTGCGCTTACGCGGCATCAAAAACCCCTACTTTAAGATTTGTCCATATTCAACAAAATCTTAAAGTACTATTTTAAGATTTTACTTTTTTGACGATTTCTTAAAGTAGCGTAAAAATAAAAATTGTGTAATATCAAAGAACCATCAAAAAACGGTCGGATATTTTCGACCGTTTTTGTTTTGCCCATAGCACGCAAAAGCAGCGCGATGAACAAGCGGCACAGAACGCCGAGAGTGAGAAAACGCATTTTCCTCTCATTATTTCGCATTGAAAAGATGAAAGAAAGCAAATTTCCGAAAGGTTCCGATGTCATTATGTGGGCGTGAACCGATAAAGTGTGATATAATGAGCCTGCTTGTTATTACTTATCGCAAAGGAGCATATAAAATTGAGCAATTTTGAAGTGGGAATCGTCGGGCTGCCGAATGTCGGCAAATCAACGCTTTTCAATGCCATAACGGAGGCGGGGGCGCAGGCGGAGAATTATCCTTTCTGCACGATTGAGCCGAATGTCGGCGTGGTGGACGTGCCAGACCCGCGCCTCAGTGTGCTGCACGAGATGTACAACTCCAAAAAGACGACGCCCGCGTCCGTGAGGTTCGTTGACATCGCCGGGCTGGTGCGCGGCGCGTCAAAGGGCGAGGGGCTCGGCAATCAGTTCCTGGAGCATATACGTCAGGTCGATGCCATCGCTCATGTCGTGCGCTGCTTTGATGACCCCGACGTGACGCACGTTGACGGCTCGATTGACCCCATACGCGACATCGAGACGATAGAGGCCGAGCTATGCCTCGCTGACCTCGACGTGATTGAAAAGCGCATCAGCAAGGTCGCCCGCGCCATGAAGAGCGGCAACAAGGAGGCCAAGGAGGAGGACGCCGTCCTGCGCAAGATAAAGGCGGTGCTCGACGAGGGGCATCTCGCGCGCTCGATAGAGTTCACAAATGAGGAAAAGGAGAAAATCCGCGATTTCAATCTGCTCACCATGAAGCCAACTCTCTACGTCGCGAATGTCTCCGAGGACGAGGCGGCGACCGCCGACACCGACAATGAATATGTGCGGAGGGTGAAGGCACGCGCCAAGGAGGAGGGCGCGGAGACGGTAACAATAGCCGCTAAGGTCGAGGCGGAGATAGCGGAGCTGTCGGACGAGGAGGCAAAGGAATTTATCGAGACACTCGGGCTGAAGGAGTCGGGACTGGACAGGCTGATCAAGGCGGCTTTCTCGCTGCTGGGGCTTCTCACTTTCCTCACGGCGGGGCCCGACGAGTGCCGCGCATGGACTATAGTGAGGGGAACGACGGCTCCAAAGGCGGCGGGCAAAATCCACAGCGACATAGAGCGCGGCTTCATACGCGCCGAGATAGTGAACTACGATGACCTCATAGCTGCGGGCAGCACCGCCGCCGCGCGTGAAAAGGGAAAAGTGCGCCTCGA
>JAFTAB010000001.1 GCA_017458745.1 Schwartzia sp. (in: firmicutes)
AGAAAGTGGCGGTCGGCGCCGCCGGCTCCGGAGTCGAGGCAAACGCTCGCCAGATCATGGCGGCATACGGCATAAAGTATGAGGACATATCCGTGCAGTATCTCTCATTCGGCGAGGCTGCCAATGCTCTCAAAGACGGCAACGTGGATGTCGCCTTCGTCACGGCCGGCTATCCGACCGCGGCCATACAGGACATAGCGTCACAGAACAAAGTTCGTCTGCTGCCGGTGGAGCCCGACAAGGCCGACGCCATGATAAAGGACTACCCATTCTACACGAAGACCACTATCCCGAAGGGAACTTACTCGGGATTTGATGAGGACGTGGCAACCGTGTCGGTCATGGCAATGCTCGTCGCCACCGACAAGCTCGATGACACGCTCGGATACGATGTCGCCAAGGCGATTTTCGGCGGCCTCGATCGCCTGAAATCCGCTCACTCCGTCGGCAAGCTCATCACCAAAGAGGGAGCCACTGCAGGCATGTCCATAAAGATGAACGGCGGCGCGGAGAAGTATTTCAAGGAGAAATGATTCACTTGCATGGAAAAGAAACGGGCGCCATAGTGCGCCCGTTTTTTTTAAGGCTCATCGTCGTCGCGCTGATTGCTCTCCTCCTTGCCGTCGGCGCGACACGGCTAATGAAATACCTCGCCCGCCCCTGCCTGATTGTCGACGCGGACAACAAAATTCTTGCAGCCGCGCAGATTGAAAACTTCGATGACTTCTCATTCAGCACCCGCTTCATCCATTCGGTGCAGAAAACACCCGTCGAGGAATTTTTCAAAATCGACGAAAAGACTCATGAGATAATCCTTGAATCGACACGCTACCAGTCTTTCGGTGTCGGGCTGCCATTCCTCACAAGCGACGGATATTTCCGCCGCGAGGGCAATCACTTCGTGATGGACGGCATGGAAAGAAAAATGAAAACGCTCGGGCTGCGTCCCGGCGTCTCGACGAAGCTCACGCTTTTCATAGGGGACGCCGAGTACCCGCTCTACGACATGGTCGAGACCGGCGCACTGATACAGGTGCATGTCGGCAATAATTTTGAAAGGTTGATCGCTCATGGCAGATGATAACAAAAAAAGGATTGACCCCGTCCTTGAGGCAAACCAGCATCTCTCCGAGGACGTGATGAAAAAATACGACAAGGAATCAAACAAGTACGAGCACGTCGGCCTGATGTCAAAAGTCGTCTCGGCGATTGCCATATCGTTCTCGATATTCCAGCTTTACACGGCAATATTCGGCGTCATGGACGCGCAGCTCCAGAGAGCCGTCCACCTCGGCTTTGGCCTCGCCCTCGTCTATCTGCTCTACCCCACTCTCGGGAGCACATTCCATGCGATTGATTATATCCTCGCGGCGCTTGGAGCCGCGGCACCCGCGTACATCCTCATAGAGTACAGGGAGCTGGTTCTGCGCGCCGGCACTGTGACGCCAACCGACTACATAGTGGGGCTCATAGGTCTAGTGCTCGTAATCGAGGCGACCCGCCGAGTCGTCGGTACCCCTATGGTCGTCGTTGTGATGCTCTTCCTTTGCTACGCTTTCTTCGGGCAGCACATGCCGGGAATGCTCGCCCACAGGGGGCTCACGCCTGAGCAGCTCGTGGGTCACCTCTTCTTCACCACGGAGGGCATATTCGGCATACCGCTCGGCGTGTCCTCGACATTCATATTCCTTTTCATACTCTTCGGCGCGTATCTCGAATCGACGGGGCTGGGCAAATTCTTCATTGACCTCGCGAACGCCGTAGCCGGATGGGCAAGCGGGGGACCGGCGAAAGTCGCCGTCCTATCCTCGGGGCTCATGGGCACCGTGTCAGGCAGCTCCGTCGCGAACGTCGCCGGCACGGGCAGCTTCACGATACCGATGATGAAAAAGCTCGGCTATGACAAGGAATTTGCGGGCGCAGTCGAGGCGGCGGCGTCAACCGGAGGGCAGCTCATGCCGCCCGTCATGGGCGCGGCGGCTTTCCTCATGGCCGAGTTCGTCGGCGTGCCATACATCGAGATAGTGAAGGCCGCCGTCATACCATCGGCGCTTTACTTCGCGGGCGTGTGGCTGGGAGTCCACTTCGAGGCAAAGCGCAAGAATCTCAAGGGCATCCCGCGCGACCAGCTTCCAAATGCCTGGGACATCCTGAAGGAGCGCGGCCATCTCGCGATCCCCCTCATCGTCATCGTGTACCTCCTCGTGTCGGGCTACACCCCGATGAGAGCCGCGCTTTTTGCGATATTCCTCTCAATAGCCGCGTCGTTCCTCAGGAAATC
>JAFTAB010000080.1 GCA_017458745.1 Schwartzia sp. (in: firmicutes)
GAAAGAATTTCTTCATAAGCACGGCGCGGAGCTGGTATTTTTCCCGTACACGGAGCAGACGAGCTCGACCAAGATAAAGGCTTTGATTGAAAAAAGGCTTCTATAATGGCTGTTATATAATGAACTGGAGGTTTTATGAGTTACACAATAACGGCTCAATATCAGAATATAATACGCGATTGTTACGGTACTGCTGGTATCAGGCTTACTCAGGACGCGGGGGGGGCGAGATACGAGCCGACAAAAATAAGATTAATGACTATCGGAAAAGGAACATATATTGGGTCAATAATATTTGATTCGAGATTGGTTGCCGCCTATGCTTTTGTTGGTTCGTATTGCTCGATAGCAGGAAATGTTCATTTTATGCTGGGACTAGACCGTAGCCACAATTACAAAGCACTCAGCACTTATCCTTGGCACATGCTTGGACAAACAGGTGGCGGCGATGATACTAATTGGTGGATGTGGTATAAAAATACTTTGCTTGGCGGAAGCAAAGATTTGATAGTGATTGGAAGTGATGTTTGGATTGGCGAGGGTGCGACTGTCATGGGGGGAGTGCATATCGGCAATGGCGCGGTGATTGGCACTAACGCTATGGTGACAAAGGATGTGCCGCCATATGCTATAGTCGGAGGGTCTCCTGCAAGGATTATAAAATATCGTTTTGAAACCGAAATTTGTGAGGCGTTGGAGAAAATAAAATGGTGGTATTGGTCAAATGAGCGTCTTGCTGAGATAAGTGCCATAAAAAATGAATCCGACGTGAAGACTTTTGTGCAGCGTCATTTGAATGAAGTGACTTCTCTCGAACCTACAGATCCTATGGCAAAAATGATGCAGTCGTATCGAAAGAAAGGCGAGATTTCCTTATATCACGTTCCAAAAATTGAGGCAGAAGTGGCATTGCCTCATGTCTTGCAAAAATTTGCTAAAGCGCATAATGAAAATAAGAATAAAAAATTGATCTTGGAAATAACACCCCAATGTCCTATTTCGCAAGAAGAGATAACTGTTTTCATGGGAAAGGTTGGTCTTTCATTTTCGGATTTTAATGAAAATAAATCATCTGATTCTGCGGTTTTGATATATCGCGGAGAGGAGATGTCTCTGTCATTACCTTTGATATATAATATTGATAAGCTTATAATGGGCAGAGATTTGAAAAGCTATGTTTATTACGATTTTTTAAGTGATATTGGGGCTACAGCTCTTTATGCGCATGACGCTGACTTAGAAATATGAGATGTATTCATGTGAAACAAAATTGAAGTGCTTAATAATTATTTAGGGGGCGATGTTATGAGGGTATTGTGCTCGCCGAAGGGATTGATGGATTTCATGAGCCCGAAGCAGGGCGTTACGGATATTCTGCGCTCGGGAATGGACGCGAGCGTCATAGATTTCTCGTTGTTCTGCGATCCCTTCGTCATGGAGCGTTACGGCTGGGATCTCGATCGAATGCAAAAGCGCATCGAGATGCTGGAGAAGATGATTGCGATTTGCAAGGAAAAAGGTCTTTCGCTGCCTTTGGCGCAGACGACACATCTGCGGCCCGACACGAAGCGGCAGCGTGGATTTAATTTCCTGCGCGGGCTCGCGGAACAGGTCGTGCGCATCTCGGGCGAGGCGGGCGCGGAGGCGATAATCGTGTACCCGCTGACAGCCGGCGTCTCGCGCGAGGAGCTGTGGCGGGTCAATCGCGATTTCTTTTCGTTTTTATCTGCCCTTGGGAATCGGCTCAAGGTGCTACATATCCATGACAATGATGGCCGCGCCGACCTGCACCAGTTGCCCTTCACTTTCACGCGCACGCGCGAGAATGTGACGTCGACAGACTGGGAGGGCTTCCTTGACGGCCTCGACGCGATAGGCTTCGACGGCGTGCTGAGCTTTGAGACGGCACCCGTGCTGAAATCTTTCCCCGAGGCGTTGAAGGATGACGCGCTTTCCATGATTGCGAAAATCGGAAGATATTTTAAACATGAACTGGAGGAGCGTGGAGGCAAATGAAAAAGCCGCTTGTTTGGGCGCATCGTGGCGCGTC
>JAFTAB010000081.1 GCA_017458745.1 Schwartzia sp. (in: firmicutes)
CTCGACCCGTCGCACGTGCTTCTCGCTATAGGGCTGCCGCATGAGATAGCGCATGGCTCGCTGCGGCTCACGCTCTCGGACGAGACGACGATGGAGGAGGTCGATGCGACGGCCGACGCCGTGAGGAGGGCTGTCGAGAGGCTGCGCGCCATGTCGCCTCTGTATGAGGACTACGCAAAAAGTAATAAAGGGCAATAAATGATAATTAGGGGGAATTATTATGAGTCAGGTTGGAGATTATTCTGATAAGGTAATGGATCATTTCATGAATCCGAGGAATGTCGGCGAGATAGACGGCGCGTCGGGCGTCGGCACCGTGGGCAACGCGGTATGCGGGGACATAATGCGTATGTACCTTGACATCGACAAAGGCGGCGTGATAAGGGACGCGAAATTCAAGACGTTCGGCTGCGGGGCCGCGGTCGCGACGAGCAGCATGGCGACGGAGCTGGTGCGCGGCAAGACGACGGACGAGGCACTCGCCGTGACAAATAAAGCTGTGATGGAGGCGCTTGACGGCTTGCCGCCTGTGAAGGTGCATTGCTCGCTGCTCGCGGAGGAGGCAATCCACGCCGCGCTGTGGGACTACGCGCAGAAGAATAATATCACTATCGAGGGGCTGAAGCCGCCGGTCACTGACATTAACGAGACGAAAGAATTTTACGAGATGCAGGATGTGTGATTTGAAAAAAGTATGCGCTGAAAAACAGTTTCATAGTATAGGAAACCTCTAAAAACTCAAATCTTCGTTTGAACCCCTCCGCCCTTCGGGCACCTCCCCTTTCAGGGGAGGCAGTAATCCTAAGCCGCACCTGAAAGGGGAGAAACAGTCCAGTGGAGTGTTTCTCGCAAAGCGCCGGAGGGGTTTTACAAAAAGCAGTTTTTAGAGATTGCCTATAATAGAACGAATTTAGTCGTGTGGCGATTAAATTCGTTCTATTTTTTTCATGGCGGATTTGCCGTTGCATGAAAGTTTTTCATGACAAAGGAAAAAAGTATGATAAAATAAGTGGATAGCTTAATCGTATATGTGAGGTAATTTTTTCTGAATTATGGCAAGGTTTGCAGAGATAATAATTGAATTTGCCGACCGCGAGGAGGCGTACATGCTGCTTGGCGGGCATGATGAATTTCTGCGTGAGCTGGCGGGGAGCTTCGATGTGAAGATTGTGAGCCGAGGCGATTCGCTCGTCATCAACGGAGAGGAGTCGGAGGCGCAGAGGGCGGCCCTTGTCGCGTCGTCGCTGCAGGAGCTGCACAGGAACGGCGCGCAGGTCACGATGCACGAGGTGCGCTACGGCATACGCCTCGCGAAAGAGGGCGAGGCCGATGAGCTGCGCTCGCTGTTCTCCGACACCATTCTGGTCACGTCGAGCGGCAAGAAGGTTCGCGCTAAGACTGTCGGGCAGAGACGATACATTCAGGCGATTCGCCGCAATGATATTGTGTTCGGCGTCGGCCCCGCCGGGACAGGCAAGACGTATCTTGCTGTCGTGATGGCGGCTCTTTTTCTCCGTGCGAGGAAGGTGCATCGAGTTATTCTCACGCGCCCCGCTGTCGAGGCGGGCGAGAGGCTGGGGTTTCTGCCGGGCGATATGCAGGAAAAGGTAGACCCGTATCTGCGCCCGCTGTATGACGCCATGCAGGATATTTTCGGCATTGACACTTATCAAAAGCTGCTCGCGAAAAATATAATCGAGATTGCGCCGCTTGCGTATATGCGCGGGCGCACGCTTGACGATGCTTTTGTCATTCTCGATGAGGCGCAGAACACGACATCAAAGCAGATGAAGATGTTCCTGACGCGCCTTGGCATCGGCTCGCGTCTAGTCGTCACGGGTGACCTGTCGCAGATAGATTTGCCGCGCGGCTCTCGCAGCGGGCTTCGCGAGGCTGTCACGATACTCGGCAATGTGAAGGGCATCGCGGTGACGACCTTTGACGCGAGCGACATCATACGCCACGAGCTGGTGATGCGAATCGTCGAGGCTTATGACGCGCACGAAAAAAGAAACAGGGACTTTGCGCGAAAATGATTTGAGGTGAGCCGATTGAACGTCATAATTAGCAATTATCCCGAGTCGCTTGACTTTGATGACATGATTACCGAGTCGGTGCGGGAGGCGGCCCTGAAGGTGGGGGAACTTTACGACCTCGGCAACGCGGAGGTCAGCGTCACGCTCACGGACAACGCGTACATTCACACGCTCAACAAGAGGTACCGCGATATTGACAGGCCGACCGACGTGCTGTCTTTCGCGCTCAATGAGAGCGAGGAGCCTGAGACGGTGGGCGGCGCGGAAATCGACGTGATGGGCGACATAGTGATCTCGGTGGAGCGGGCGAGGGAGCAGGCGGCGGAGTACGGCCACAGCCTGCGGCGCGAGGTCTCTTTCCTCACGGTGCACGGGATGCTTCATCTCATGGGCTATGATCACATGGAGGACGCCGACCGCATCGAGATGGAAAACGAGCAAAGAATCGTGATGGAAAAGCTCGGAATAACGAGAGAGCAGGAATAGACAGGGCGAAGTTTTTGGAAATATATATAGGTAATCTCTAAAATCTGCTTTTCGTGAAACCTCTCGGTGCTCCGCGAGAAAAAACGCCACTGGACTGGTTATCCTCTTTCAGTGGAGGCTTGGTATTATTGCCTCCCCTGAAAGGGGAGGTGCCCGAAGGGCGGAGGGGTTCAAATGCAAATTGGAGTTTTTAGAGGTTCCCAATAAATAACATGACGGGAGCAAATAGTTTTGGAGAATAATCATAAATCCGGTTTTATCGCGGTCATCGGGCGGCCGAATGTCGGCAAGTCGACGCTGATAAACAGCCTCATCGGGCAAAAAGTCGTCATCATGTCCGACAAGCCGCAGACGACGCGCAACAAGATACTCTGCATATTGACGCAGCCCGACGCGCAGTTTGTGTTCATCGACACGCCCGGCGTCCACAAGCCGATGCACAGGCTGGGGGAGATCATGGAGCGCACGGTCGAGAACACGCTCAAAGAGGTGGACGCGATTATATTCGTCGTCGATGTGACAGAGAAGATCGGCGCGGGCGAGCGGTACATCGTCGAGAGGCTCAGGCAGACGAGGCGGCCTGTCATACTCGGGCTGAACAAGATCGACCTCGTGCCGCGTGACGCGCTGCTGCCAGTCATAGACGCATATTCAAAGGAATATGATTTCAAGGCCATCGTGCCAATCTCGGCGAAGGATGAGGAAAATCTCGAGGAGCTTTTGGACGAGGCAAAAAAATATATGCCCGAGGGGCCCGAATATTACCCCGAGGACATGGTGACCGACCAGCCCGAGAGGCTCATAGTCGCGGAGCTGGTTCGCGAGAAGGTGCTTGAGCTGACGCGCGACGAGGTGCCTCATGCGATAGCGTGCGACGTTGACGAGATGACGAAGCGCAAGAACGGCGATGTGTATATCAGGGCGACGATATACTGCGAGCGGGACTCGCAAAAGGGCATCATCATAGGGGCGCATGGCTCGATGCTGAAGGAAATAGGCAAGCGGGCGCGACGGGACATAGAGGCGCTGCTCGGCTCAAAGGCGTTCCTCGACCTTTGGGTGAAGGTGCAAAGAGATTGGCGCGACCGTGAAAGCGCGCTTAAAAATTTGGGTTTCAAATAAAATGGGCGCATACACTACGGAGGCAATAATCATAGGCTCAAAAAACTGGGGCGAGGCTGACAAGATGCTCCGGTTTTTTTCTCGTGAGCGCGGAAAGTTCAAGGCGACCGCTTTTGGCTGCCGACGTCCCAAGAGCCCGCTCGCAGGCACCATGCAGATGCTCAATGTCGTCGAGGCGACGATGACCGAGGGAGAGCGCATCGACAATGTCAGGCAGGCGTCGGTGAAGCGGCGATTCAAGGCAATAGAGAGTGATTTTTCCGCGATGGCGTATGCGTCGTTTATCGCCGAGATGGTGTCGGAGATGGAGCCGGACGATGTGCCACACGAGGAGGTGTATGACTTCCTGCCTAAGGTATTCGACGCGATGGAGAGCCGCAATCCGAGGATTATCGCGGTGGCGGCGGGATACCGGCTGCTGGAGTGCGCCGGGGTCGGCCTGTCGCTCGATGCTTGCGCGAGCTGCGGAAAAAAGCTCACGGGCGATGCGTATTTTTCGATAGATGAGGGCGGCGCGCTTGACGTGGAATGTGCGCGCGACGTGCCGCGGCTTTATCAATACGCGGCGACGACACGCGAGCTGCTCACAAAGCTGAAGCATATGGATTGGGATAGCCTGCCAACCTTCACGGTGAAAAAAAAGGATCTGATGGCAGCGGAGAAAATTCTGCTGGACGACATACATCAGATGCTCGGGCGTGAACTAAAATCCCTGAAGTTTATAGAACAAATACAACAAAAATAGATGCCTCATTTGGAAAGATTGGTTCCATTTGAGGCATCTATTTTTATATATTAATGTTACAATTACTATAATATAATTTGCTCAACAGCAAAAACTATTACGCAGCAGGCGATTGACACCTGAAACATACTTCGTCCAATCCATGAGAGGAATATGCCGCCGACGAGGGCCATTGCTCCTGCGAGCGGTGTCCGAGTCGCCTCGATTATCGCGGGAAATGTCATGACCGCGAGAGTGACATAGGGAACATAATAGAGGAACGAGCGTATGAATCTGCTCTTCACCTGCCGACGTATGAGCGTGATGGGAAGGATTCGGATGGCGAGCGTGACCAAGCTCATAACCAAAATGTAAATATGAATATCATGTGTCATTTTTCGTTTTCTCCGTTTTCGGGGATTGGAAAGAAAAACGCGGCAATAGCAGAGAGGGCAATCGTGAGAATAATTGTTCTGGTGCCGCTCGAAAGCGTCATTAAGAATGGGGCTTTAGACGCAAAAAAACTGCACGCAAAGCTCGCCATTACGAATATTCCGATGATGTGATTGTCACGCGATGGGGGAGTTATAATGGCGAGAAACATACCGTAAAGCGCGACGGCAAGAGCGGACAACGCGATAGAGGGCAGCACGTTTCCGGCCATGATGCCGAGCGCGGTGCCTCCTGCCCATCCCGGCAGCGCGACCAGCATAGCGCCATAGACATACACGGGATCGAGCGGCCTCTTCTGCGAGATAGCCGCCGATATGCCGAATATTTCATCAGTGAGGTCGAATCCGACGAGAAAGCGGGTGAGCAGGGAGGCGTCGGGGCGGAGACGCTGGCTGATAACGCAGCTCATCAGGAGGTATCTGGCATTCGCGATGAGGGTCATCACCGCCATCTCCAAATATGACGCGTCGGCGGCGACGAGCATGAATGCAGCGTATTCGCCCGCCGAGGCGTTATTGAAAAAGCTGGTAATAAATCCCTCGAGAGGGGTGAATCCGGCATTGCGAGCCGCTATGCCGAGAGTAAATCCCACGACGAGATAGGCGAGGGCGATGGGAATGCCATCATGAACCCCGTCAGCGAGGAGCCTTTTTCTCCGCGTCGGAGCGCTATTGGTGTTTTCTGGTTCTGTCATACGATATTCCATCCTGTTATGATAATTGTGATTACTTTTGATGTTTTTGAAGTTTACGAACGTACATTAGTATCAGATGGTGGTTTTCAAAAATTGGCGGTACTTTTCCTGCGCCTCTCCTTTGGTGTTTCTCATCGCCCAGCGCAGCACGTCGAGGCTCTTTGAGTAGGTAGGCGAGTCGGGGGAGAGCGTGAGTTCGCCTTTCAGCATCTTCTCGGCGACGCTAAGGCGCACGCGGTTCAGAATCTTTTGCACTGTCGAGGGACTCATTTTCATGTCGGCGGCTATGGCGCGGATGGATTTTCCCTCGTAGACGTGCGATACGAAAATCTCTTGCCCCTCTTTGGCGTCGTCGTAGACGGATGGGCGACCGGGCGTGCGGTCAGTCCCCCATCTTGAAGCGGCGCGGCAGATGATGGGCATGCCTGACTCGTCAATGCTCATTTCACGATAAATCTCGACCTGCCCGCGAGAAGGGTCGGCGGCGGTATCCTCGATGAGACGCCACAGGCCGTCCTCGATAGACAGAATGAGCAAATAATTTTTTTCCTGGTCAATCGAAATCACATAAGCGTCGTCTATGTCAACGAGTTTTTTGGCAAGCCTGCGTCGCGCTCCCGTGTTTATTGATGATAGACTTATTGCCCCATAAGTCAATTTGTGTTCGCCCGTGATCAATTACATCACGTCCTCTCATAATATTTAGACTGTTATCATTATATCATATATTTATTGCTTTGGGGCTTTATTTGTATTACTTTTTTTAGTGTTGCATGGGCGCATGAATAACCATGGCTGATTGGGTGAAAACCTTGGGGCAACATGGCAATATCATTGCCGATGAATGTTACCATCTTTTGCCTTTTCTCCAAAATTCCGGCGTGAGGAGAGCGAGCACCGTGAAAATTTCAAGACGTCCCAGGAACATCGCGAAGCACGCGACAGCCTCGGAGAAGGTGGGAAGCAGGGCATAGGTGCTGGTCGCGCCCGCGATGCCAAAGCCGGGCCCCACGCTGCTCATGGTCGAGATGGATATGCTCACCGCGTCAATCATCGAGATTCCGTCGAATATCAAGAAAAAAGCAAACAGAACATCGAGCATCACATAGACGAAAAAGTGGCGCGCTATATTGAAAAGGACTTGCTCGGGAAATTGAACCCCGTTCACGGTGATGCGAGTGATGCTTTGCGGGTGTAGCTTTTGGCTTATGAGATTTTTCACCATTTTGAGCAGCACGATGAAGCGCGTGATTTTGAATCCGCCCGCTGTGGAGCCTGCGCAGCCCCCGAGAAACATCAGCATCAGCAGCACGCCTTTTGAGAACGACGGCCAAAGGTCGAAGTCGGCCGAGACGAATCCCGTGGTCGAGCTGAGGGATGCCGCCTGGAATGCGGCAAACCTGAGCGACTCCGTTACGCTCCAGCCCATTTCGCTCGAAAGGTCTATGGTTATGAGAGCTGTAGCGATAACAAAAATCAAAAGAAAAACTTTATACTCCGTGTTTTTGGCGATTATGCGCCAGCCGTCTTTTCCGTTGGCGGCAGCCAGCACATAC